>NZ_JBIUTD010000015.1:0-184579 GCF_044741705.1 Kitasatospora sp. NPDC088134
GACCAGGTACGACAAGCGCGTGTACGTCTTCCTCGGCACCGTCACGGCCGCCGCCCTGGCCATCTGGCTCCGCTCATGATCGCACGGACAGAACCTAGCGCCCTGATCGGAAAGGTGCGCCCGGGTCGGGAGCGGGCGGCTCAGGAGGCGGGCGGCCCGATCTCCCCCGCGAAGACGATGAACTGGTCGATGAGGCTCCGTCGCAGGTGGACGACGTCCGTTCCGGCCAGGCGGGGGCCGCCGTCGGGTGTGGTGAAGACCCACTGGTACCGGGCCCATTCGCCGGGCATGTCCACCGCCGAGCAGCGCACCATCGTGCCGGGACCCGCCGGGTGGCGCCGGATGTCCAGCACGAACTGCTCGACCGCCGTGATTCCCTCGCTGCGGCCCAGCGGTCCCCAGAAGACCACGTCCGAGGTGAGGGCTCGGGAGAGCAGGGCGGTCACGTGGTTGTCGTCCGAGGCGTTGAACGCGGAGATGAACGTGTCGATCGCGGAGTGTGCGGTCTCTTCCTGCATCCCCCAGTCATACCAGCCGTTCCGCGGGCGGTCGTCCCACTCGCCGCTACGGGCGGACGGGGAGGGCCGGGAGGTTCTCCCGGTTCACCTCCAGGGCGGCGACCGAGCCGTCCTCGAAGTGCAGGTCGACCCGGTCGGAGATCCAGGTGTGCCGGACCTTCACCCGGCGCAGCTGCGGGTGGGCGAGTTCGCCGAGCGGGACGAGGCGGCCGCGCACGTGGGTGGCGACCAGGAGCCGGCGGTCGGTGGAGACCAGCACCACGTCGTCGTTGCGGTGGTCGGCGGCGGCGGAGCGCACCGTGATGACGAAGCGGCCGGCCAGGCTCTGCCAGCCGCCCCGCAGGGCGCGGCCGCGCAGCAGGCGGCGGAGGCTGCGGACCAGGCCCCAGCTGACGCTCTCGAACAGGTCGCCGAGGGTGTCGAGCAGGTCGAGGAGGCCGACCACCGCGTCGAGCGCCCGCTCGGAGCCCAGCCGCATGTCCGGGCGGCGGTAGCGGCGCGGGACCCGGCGGATCAGGTCGCTGAGGTCGCCGTCGGCCGCCCCGTACACCTGCTCCCCCGGGACGGCCAGCGTCCACGCCTGTTCGAACCACTTGCCGCCGCCGTGCGGCCGGGCCTGCTGGGTCTGCTGGGCCTGCTGGTACGTCATCGTGCTCCCCCGTGTGCTGCCCCGTGTCGGCCCCGGGCCGGGGCCGTGTTTTCGGCGGGTCATCGTAGCGGCCGCCGGTCGCGGGCATGCGAACGGGCCCCGGCGGAGGGTTCCGCCGGGGCCCGTCGACGAGGCGTCGGGGCGTGACGAGGTGTCAGACCGTGTGCGCGTCGGTCAGGGTGAGCACCTCGTCCAGCACGGCGAGGCCGGCCTTGGCGTCCTCCTCGCTGACGTTGCACGGGGGCACCACGTGGAAGCGGTTCATGTTGGTGAACGGCCACAGGCCGCGCTGCTTGCAGGCCGCCGCCAGCTGCGCCATCGGCGCGTTGTCGGCGCCGGCCGCGTTGTAGGGCACCAGCGGTTCGCGGGTCTCGCGGTTCTTCACCAGGTCCAGCGCCCAGAACACGCCGAGGCCGCGGACCTCGCCGATCGAGGGGTGGCGCTCGGCCAGCGCGCGCAGGCCGGGGCCGAGCACCGTCTCGCCGATGTGCTTCGCGTGCTCCACGATGCCCTCCTCGGCCATCGTGTTGATGGTGGCCACGGCGGAGGCGCAGGCCAGCGGGTGGCCCGAGTAGGTCAGGCCGCCGGGAAAGGCCTTCTGCGCGAAGGTCTCGGCGATGGCGCCGGAGATCGCCACGCCGCCCAGCGGCAGGTAGCCGGAGTTGACGCCCTTGGCGAAGGTCAGCAGGTCCGGGGTGATGCCCCAGTGGTCGGCGGCGAACCACGCACCGGTGCGGCCGAACCCGGCCATCACCTCGTCGAGGATGAACACGATGCCGTAGCGGTCGCAGATCTCCCGGACGCCCGCCAGGTAGCCGGCCGGCGGCACCAGGATGCCCGCGGTGCCGACCACGGTCTCCAGGATGATCGCGGCGACGGTGCCGGGGCCCTCGAACGCGAGGGTCTGCTCCAGGTGGGCGAGCGCGCGCTCGCACTCCTGGGCCTCGTTCTCGGCGTGGAAGTTGGAGCGGTACGGGTACGGGCCCCAGAAGTGCACGATGCCGGAGACGCCGGTCTCGTTCGCCCAGCGGCGCGGGTCGCCGGTCAGGGTGATCGCGTTGGCGGTGGCGCCGTGGTACGAGCGGTAGGTGGAGAGCACCTTGTGCCGGCCGGTGTGCAGCCGGGCCATCCGGATCGCGTTCTCGTTCGCCTCGGCGCCGCCGTTGGTGAAGAAGATCTTGTCCAGGTCGCCGGGGGTGCGCTCGGCGATCAGCCGGGCGGCCTCGCTGCGCGACTCCTCGGCGAAGCCCGGGGCGATGGTGCACAGCTGGGCGGCCTTGGCCTGGATCGCCGCGACCACCTTCGGGTGCTGGTGGCCGATGTTGGTGTTCACCAGCTGCGAGGAGAAGTCCAGGTAGCGGTTGCCCTCGTAGTCCCAGAAGTAGGAGCCCTCGGCACCGGCCACCGCGAGGGGGTCGATCAGTGCCTGGGCGGACCACGAGTGGAAGACGTGCGCGCGGTCGGCGGCCTTGACGGCCTGCCCGGCGGCCGAGTCAGCGGTGGGGGTGCTCATGCCTCCCAGCGTAGGAAGCCCCCTCCGCCCTGGGCAGATCCATCGTGTCACGCGCCTCGCCGACCGGCCTGACAGGTTGGCAAACACCAGGGGCGCGAGGAGTGGCTCCTCGCGCCCCGTCGGTGCACCGCGGTGCGTCAGATCGCGGTCATGACGTGCTTGATCCGGGTGTAGTCCTCGAACCCGTAGGAGGACAGGTCCTTGCCGTAGCCGGACTTCTTGAAGCCGCCGTGCGGCATCTCGGCGACCAGCGGGATGTGGGTGTTGATCCAGACGCAGCCGAAGTCCAGGCGGCGGGACATCCGCATCGCGCGGGCGTGGTCCTTCGTCCAGACCGAGGAGGCGAGCGCGTACTCGACGCCGTTGGCGTAGTCGACGGCCTGGTCCTCGTCGGTGAACTTCTGCACGGTGATGACCGGGCCGAAGACCTCGTTCTGGATGATCTCGTCGTCCTGGAGCAGGCCGGAGACCACGGTCGGGGCCCAGAAGTAGCCGACCTCGCCGACCCGGTGGCCGCCCGCCTCGATCTTGGCGTGCGCGGGCAGGCGCTCGATGAAGCCGGCCACCTGCTTCAGCTGGTTGGCGTTGTTGAGCGGGCCGTAGAGCACGTCCTCGTCGTCCACGCCGCCGGTCTTGGTGTCGGCGGCGGCCTTGGCGAGCGCCTCGACGAAGGCGTCGTGGATCGACTCGTGCACCAGCACGCGGGTGGCGGCGGTGCAGTCCTGGCCGGCGTTGAAGTAGCCCGCCATGGCGATGCCCTCGACGGCCTCGGCGATGTCGGCGTCCTCGAAGACCACGACCGGGGCCTTGCCGCCGAGCTCCAGGTGGACCCGCTTGACGTCCTTCGCGGCGGACTCGGCGACCTGGATGCCGGCCCGGACCGAACCGGTGATGGAGGCCATCGCCGGGGTGCGGTGCTCGACCATCAGGCGGCCGGTCTCGCGGTCGCCGCAGATCACGTTGAAGACGCCGGCCGGGAGCTCCAGCTCCTTCAGCACCCCGCCGACGATCTCGGCCAGCAGCACGGTGGAGGCGGGGGTGGTGTCGGAGGGCTTCAGCACCACGGCGTTGCCCGCGGCGATCGCCGGGGCGAACTTCCACACCGCCATCATCATCGGGTAGTTCCACGGGGCGACCTGGGCGCAGACGCCGACCGGCTCGCGGCGGACGATCGAGGTCAGCCCGTCCATGTACTCGCCCGCGGCCTTGCCCTCCAGCAGGCGGGCGGCGCCGGCGAAGAAGCGCAGCTGGTCGACCATCGGGCCGATCTCCTCGGAGAGGGTGAGCCCGCGCGGCTTGCCGGTGTTGCGCACCTCGGCGTCGACGATCTCGTCGGCCCGGACCTCGACCGCGTCGGCGATCTTGAGCAGCAGCTTCTGCCGGGTGGACGGGGTGGAGTCCCGCCAGATCGGGAACGCGGCGGCCGCGGCGGCCATCGCGGCGTCCACGTCGGCCGCACCGGAGAGCGGGGAGGTCGCGTAGACCTCGCCCGTGGTGGGGTCGACGATGTCGAGCGTGCGGCCGTCCGCCGCGTCGACGAACTCGCCGTTGATGTAGTTGCGCAGCGTACGAAGCTCGCTCACGGTCTCTCCTCGGTCTGGGCCTGCGTCGTTGCGGTCCCCGGCGCCAGGTTACCCCGGGACCCGGGCGGCCACGGCATGTCAGCGACAAGCCACGATCGGCGGTGCGCAGGCGCGCGCGTGTACGTGGCCAGCGTACCCATCCCACTGCAGTTATCGACAGACCCTTGCCTCCAGAGCCACGCTTTCCGCAGCCGATCTTCGAAACAGCGACGAAATCAGCAGCGCACCCGCTTGCGATTCGGCCCCCGGTCGGGCACAGTGGCGGCGTGGCCAACCGCGACCGGAACGCCAGCGTTCCCCTCGACGCCGCCTCCAAGGCGATCATCGAGCAGCTCCAGGAGGACGGACGCCGTCCGTACGCCGCCATCGGCAAGGCCGTCGGCCTGTCCGAGGCGGCCGTCCGGCAGCGCGTCCAGAAGCTGCTCGACCAGGGCGTCATGCAGATCGTCGCCGTCACCGATCCCCTCACCGTCGGGTTCACCCGCCAGGCGATGGTGGGCATCCGGGTCGAGGGCGACATCGAGCCGGTCGCCGACGCGCTGGCCGCCTTCGACGAGGTCGACTACGTGGTCTGCACCGCGGGGTCCTTCGACCTCCTCGCCGAGCTGGTGTGCGAGGACGACGAGCACCTGCTCGAACTGATCAACAAGCGCATCCGCGCGCTTCCCGGCGTGCGGAGCACCGAGAGCTTCGTTTACCTGAAGCTCCGGAAACAGACCTACACCTGGGGCACCCGATGACAGCCGACCCGGCCCAGAAGGACCTTTCCAAGACCGCCTACGACCACCTGTGGATGCACTTCACCCGCATGTCGTCGTACGAGAACTCCCCCGTGCCGACCATCGTCAAGGGCGAGGGCACCTACGTCTGGGACGACAAGGGCCGCAAGTACCTCGACGGCCTGGCCGGCCTGTTCGTGGTGCAGGCGGGCCACGGCCGCGAGGAGCTCGCCGAGGCCGCCGCCAAGCAGGCCAAGGAGCTCGCTTTCTTCCCGGTGTGGAGCTACGCCCACCCGAAGGCCGTCGAGCTGGCGGAGCGCCTGGCGAACTACGCCCCGGGCGACCTGAACAAGGTCTTCTTCTCCACCGGTGGCGGCGAGGCCGTCGAGACCGCCTGGAAGCTGGCCAAGCAGTACTTCAAGCTGACCGGCAAGCCGACCAAGTACAAGGTCATCTCGCGCGCCGTCGCCTACCACGGCACCCCGCAGGGCGCGCTCTCCATCACCGGCCTGCCGGGCCTGAAGGCCCCGTTCGAGCCGCTGGTGCCGGGCACCCACAAGGCCACGAACACCAACATCTACCGCGCCCCGGCCTTCCTGGCCGGCCCCGACGGCACCGTCGACCCGGAGGCCTACGGCCGCTGGGCCGCCGACGAGATCGAGCAGGCCATCCTGTTCGAGGGCCCCGAGACCGTGGCCGCCGTCTTCGTCGAGCCGGTGCAGAACGCCGGCGGCTGCTTCCCGCCGCCGCCCGGGTACTTCCAGCGCCTGCGCGAGATCTGCGACCGCCACGACGTGCTGCTGGTCTCGGACGAGGTCATCTGCGCCTTCGGCCGCCTCGGCACCATGTTCGGCGCCGACAAGTTCGGCTACGTGCCGGACATGATCACCTGCGCCAAGGGCATGACCTCGGGTTACTCCCCGATCGGCGCCACGATCATCTCGGACCGGATCGCCGAGCCGTTCTACAAGGGCGACAACACCTTCCTGCACGGCTACACCTTCGGCGGCCACCCGGTCTCCTCCGCGGTGGCGCTGGCCAACCTCGACATCTTCGAGCGCGAGGGCCTCAACCAGCACGTGCTGGACAACGAGTCCAAGTTCCTGGCCACCCTGAACAAGCTGCGCGACCTGCCGATCGTCGGCGACGTGCGCGGCAACGGGTACTTCTACGGCATCGAGCTCGTGAAGGACAAGGTCACCAAGGAGTCGTTCAACGACGACGAGGTCGAGCGCGTCCTGTACGGCTTCCTGTCCAAGGCCCTGTTCGACAACGGCCTGTACTGCCGTGCCGACGACCGCGGCGACCCGGTGGTGCAGCTGGCCCCGCCGCTGATCTCCGACCAGTCGACCTTCGACGAGATCGAGCAGATCCTGCGGACCAGCCTCACCGACGCGTGGGCGAAGATCTGACCTTCCTTCCCACCCTCCGCCGAAGGGCGGTCCCGACTCCTCACGTCGGGGCCGCCCTTCGGCGTACTCCCTGGGTGAATCCGTGGGCCAACACGCCGCATTCGCGGCGATTCGTCCCTGATCGGAGCAGTGCGGCGCGCCCGCACAGCCGCCCGATCGTTCTAATCTGACGACTGTCATATCCCCGTCGGCACCTGGATGGATCACATGTCAGCGGCCCCGCCCGACAACGACGTGCTCTGGGCCCGAGGGATCGTCAAGTCCCACCACGGCACCCCCGCCCTGCGCGGCGTCTCGCTGGGCGTCCGCGAGGGCGAGATGCTCGCCGTCACCGGCCCGCGCGGCGCCGGCAAGTCCACCCTGCTCGGCTGCCTGTCCGCCCAGCTCCCGGTCGACGACGGCGAGGTCTGGTTCCACAGCGCCCCCGTGCACACCCTGGGCCGGGCCGGGCGCGAGAAGCTCCGCCGCGAGCGCTTCGGCTACGTCGGCCCCGAGCCGCAACTGGTGCCGGAGCTGACCGCCCGCGAGAACGTCGCCCTCCCCCTGCTGCTGGCCGGCGCCGGCCGCAAGGCCGCCCACCGGGCCGCCACCGACTGGCTGGAGCGGCTGGACGTCGCCGAGTGCGCCCGGCTCCGCCCCGCCGAGCTCCCGCAGGACCGCCGCCAGCGGATCGCCGTCGCCCGGGCGCTGGCCGCCGAGCCCCCCGTGGTGTTCGCCGACGACCCCACCGCACCGCTGCACCGCGACGACCGCGAGCAGGTCCTGCGGATACTGGCCAGCGCCGCCCGCTCGCACCGGCTCACCCTCGTCCTCGCCACCCACGACCCCGACCTCGCCCGGTACGCCGACCGCACCGTCCACCTGGTCGACGGCCGGATCGCCACCGAGGCCGCCGCCGTCACCGCCGGACGCTGAGAGGCCCCGTGTACTACATCGGACTCGCCCGCGGCTACCGGGCCCTCGACCTGGCCCGCGCGGTGCTCACCGGCACCGCGGGCGCCGTGGTCGCCGCCCTGCTGCTGCGCGCCCTCGGCCGGGCCCTCACCGGCACCGGCGGCAACCTGGAGCGCCTGCTCTGGTGCCTGCCGCCGCTCGCCGCCGTCGCCTGGTTCGCCGCCGTCGCCGCCCGCGCCGTCCCCGCCCAGCACCCCGAGCGGATCACCGGCCTGACCGCCGCCGGCGCCGGGGCCGGCCGGGTCCGCCTGCTGGTGGCCGGCGAGACCGCCCTCGCCTGCGCGCTCGGCTCCGCGCTCACCCTGCTGCTGTTCCTGGTGCTGCGCAACGACGTCGCCGGGCCCGGCCTCGCCCCCGACCTCGGCATGGGCGTCCCGCTGCCGGTCGCCGCCCCGGTCGCCCTGCTCGCCGTCCTCCCGCTGGTCGCCGGAGTGTCCGCCGCCTGCGCCGTCCGCCTCCCCGAGGCCCTGCCCGGCCGCCCCGCCGAGCCCGCCCGCCCGCGCTGGACGGCCCGCCGACTCGCCCTGCCCGGCCCGCTGCTGCTGGTCGGGGCCGGGCTCGAACTGTACGGGCTGCGCCCCGACGCCACCGAGGCCGAACGCACCCTCGACCTGCCCGGCGGCCTGCCCGCCACCAGCCCCGCCCTGCTGATCGGCTGGGCCTTCACGGTGCTCGCCCTGGCGCTGTGGACGGGGCCGCTGCTCGCCCTCGCCGGACGGCTGCTCGCCCTGCGCGCGCCCGCCCCGCTCCGGCTGCTGGCCGGGCGCGGTCTCACCGCGCAGGCGCCCCGGCTCGGCGCCCCGCTGGCGGTCCTCACCGCGGTGGCCGCCTTGGCCCTGGTCGGCTGGCGGAACTGGGCGCGGACCGGTGCCGCCGTCCCCGCGCTCACCGTGGTCGAGGGCGCCCTGGTCCTGGCCTGCGCGGTCGCCGCGGTCGCCGTCCGCCTGCACGAGCTGCGCGGCGAGCACCGCCCCGCCCTCGCCGCGCTGGACCGCCTCGGCACCCCGCCCGGCCTGCTCACCGGCGCGCTGGCCCTGCGCGCCGTCGCCGCCGGCACCGTGCTGCTGGTGACGGGCGGGCTGACGCTGCTGCTCTGCCCGCTGGTCTGAGGACCGCCCGGGAAACGCGAAGGGGGCCCGCTCCGGCGGGCCCCCTCGGTCGTCTCCCCGCCGCGCTCAGCCGGCGGCGGCGAGCTGGCCGCAGGCGCCGTCGATCTCCTGGCCGCGGGTGTCCCGGACGGTGGTCGGGACGCCGTGCGCCTGCAGGCGGCGGACGAACTCCCGCTCGTCCTCCGGCCGGGAGGCCGTCCACTTCGAACCCGGCGTCGGGTTGAGCGGGATCAGGTTCACGTGCACCCGGCGGTTCTTGATCAGCCGGCCGAGCAGGTCGGCGCGCCACGCCTGGTCGTTGATGTCCTTGATCAGCGCGTACTCGATCGACACCCGGCGGCCGGACTTCTCCGCGTAGTTCCACGCGGCGTCCAGCACCTCGGCGACCTTCCAGCGGGTGTTGACGGGCACCAGCTCGTCGCGCAGCTCGTCGTCCGGGGCGTGCAGCGAGAGCGCCAGGCGGCAGCTCAGGCCCTCGTCGGCGAACCGGTGCATGGCCGGGACGAGGCCGACCGTGGAGACGGTGATGCCGCGCTGCGACAGGCCGAAGCCGTCCGGAGCCGGGTCGGTGAGCCGGCGGATCGCGGACAGCACCCGGTTGTAGTTGGCGAGCGGCTCCCCCATGCCCATGAAGACCACGTTCGACAGCCGCGCCTCACCTCCGGGCACCGCCCCGGACTTGAGGTCGCGCATCCCGGCGGCGATCTGCTCGACGATCTCCGCGGTGGACAGGTTCCGGGTCAGCCCGGCCTGCCCCGTCGCGCAGAACGGGCAGTTCATGCCGCAGCCGGCCTGCGAGGAGATGCACATGGTGACCCGGTCCGGGTAGCGCATCAGCACCGACTCGACCAGCGTCCCGTCGAAGAGCCGCCACAGCGTCTTGCGGGTCTCGTCGTCGTCGCAGGACACGTGCCGCACCACGGACATCAGCTCGGGCAGCAGCGCCCCGGTCAGCTTCTCCCGGCTGGCCGCCGGGATGTCCGTCCAGCTCGCCGGGTCGTTCGACATCCGGCCGAAGTAGTGGTTGGCCAACTGCTTCGCGCGGAACGGCTGTTCGCCCAGCTCGGCGACAGCCTCCTTGCGCTCGGCAGGGGTCAGGTCGGCGAGGTGTCGCGGGGGCTTGGCGCCGCGCGGCGCGACAAAGGTCAGTTCTCCGGGCTTAGGCATGGTCCGTCCAGTGTCGCAGATGCCGAACGGCCCCCGGACGCGGTGGTGTCGCGGGGGCCGTTCCGGCCGGGACGGGGCCGGGGGGGCTCAGCTGCCGACGAAGGCGGCGAGCAGCAACCAGACCACCGGGGCGGTGGGGAGCAGGGAGTCCAGGCGGTCCATGATGCCGCCGTGGCCGGGGAGCAGGGTGCCCATGTCCTTGATGCCGAGGTCGCGCTTGATCATCGACTCGGCGAGGTCGCCGAGGGTGGCCGTGACGGCCGCGCAGCCGCCCAGGATCAGGCCCTGCCACCAGGTGCCGCCGTCGATCAGGTAGTGCATCAGCAGGGCGCCCGCGATCATCGACAGGCCGATGCCGCCGGCCAGGCCCTCCCGGGTCTTGCCGGGGCTGATCGTCGGGGCGAGCTTGGTGCGGCCGAACTTGTAGCCGACGGCGTACGCCCCGGTGTCGGAGCAGATCGTGACGACCAGGAAGAGCAGGATGCGCCAGGCCCCGTCGTCCGCGGCCAGGATCAGCGCGACGAAGGTGGCGAGGAACGGGACGTAGAAGGCGGTGAAGACGCCGGCCGTTATGTCGCGCAGGTAGTTCTCCGGCGGCGTCGCCATCCGGGCGACCATCATCGCCAGTCCGGTCAGCGCGAGGACCGCGGCGGCCCACTGCCCGCCCGCGAAGTAGCCGGTGACGACCATGCCGACGCCGCCGACCAGCAGCGGGACCTGCGGGACGTGGACGTCCTTGCGCTCGGCGAGCCGGCTGGTGAGCTCCCGGATGCCGACCGCGACGGCGGCTGCGACGACCACCATGAAGACGGCCTTGACCACGAACAGCGAGGCCGCGATGACCGCCCCGAGTCCGACGCCCACGCCTATCGCGGCGGGCAGGTTGCGGCCGCCGCGCGGCTTGCGGGGCTGCTGGTCGGTGTCGGCCACGGGGGTCTCCTGCACGGGGGGCATGAACTGAGTCTGTGCCGCGCCGCCCCCGCTCCATGCCGGAGGCCGCCGCGTGTGACCCGTTTGGTGTCGGCCGGGTCGGGCCGTGGCGGTCCGGCCCGTTCCGGACGGGGCGGTCCGGACGGTCGGGGCGGACCGGTCCTGATCGAGCCGCGCCCCGGGTCGGACGGTGGTGGAACCGCCGGCCCGGGGCGTGCGCGCGAGGTCCGGATCAGACCTCCAGCAGCTCGGCTTCCTTGTGCTTGAGCAGCTCGTCGATCTGCGCCACGAACTTGGCGGTCAGGTCGTCGAGCTCCTTCTCGCCGCGGCGGCCGTCGTCCTCGCCGATCTCCTTGTCCTTGACCAGCTTGTCGATCGCGTCCTTCGCCTTGCGGCGGATCGAGCGGACCGAGACCTTGGCGTCCTCGCCCTTGCCGCGGGCCTGCTTGATGTACTCGCGGCGGCGCTCCTCGGTGAGCTGCGGGAGCACCACCCGGATGACGGAGCCGTCGTTCGACGGGTTGACGCCCAGGTCGGAGTCGCGGATCGCGGTCTCGATGGCCTTCAGCGCGGTCTTGTCGAACGGGGTGACCATGGCCATCCGCGGCTCCGGCACGGAGAACGAGGCCAGCTGGTTGATCGGGGTCAGGGCGCCGTAGTACTCGGCGACGATCTTGGCGAACATCGCCGGGTGCGCACGCCCGGTGCGGATGGCGGCGAGGTCGTCCTTGGCGACGCCGACGGCCTTCTCCATCTTCTCCTCGGCCTCGAGGAGGGTCTCATCGATCACTGTGTGCTCCCTGTCCGGTTCATCTGCTGTTGTCCCGTTCCGGTGCCCCGGACGGCTGTTGCTGCTCAGAGTCCCTAGGCCTGGGCCCGGGCGGAATCCTCGCTGATGAGTGTGCCGATCTTCTCACCCTTGACCGCACGGGCGATATTGCCCTCGGCGAGCAGCTCGAAGACCAGGATCGGCAGACCGTTGTCCTTGCAGAGGGTGATCGCGGTCAGGTCGGCGACCTTGAGGTCGCGGGAGATCACCTCGGTGTAGTCGAGCGCGTCGAAGCGGACCGCGCCGGGGTTGGTCCGCGGGTCGGAGTCGTAGACGCCGTCCACACCGTTCTTGCCCATCAGCAGGACGTCGGCGTGGATCTCCAGGGCGCGCTGCACGGCGGTGGTGTCGGTGGAGAAGTACGGCATGCCCATACCGGCGCCGAAGATCACCACGCGGCCCTTCTCCAGGTGCCGGATGGCGCGCAGCGGGAGGTAGGGCTCGGCGACCTGGCCCATGGTGATCGCGGTCTGCACCCGGGTCTCCATGCCCTCCTTGATCAGGAAGTCCTGGAGCGCCAGGCAGTTCATCACGGTGCCGAGCATGCCCATGTAGTCGGAGCGGGCCCGGTCCATGCCGCGCTGCTGGAGCTCGGCGCCGCGGAAGAAGTTGCCACCGCCGATGACGATGGCGACCTCGGTGCCGGCCCGGACCACGGTGGCGATCTCACGGGCGATGGCGTGCACCACGTCCGGGTCGACGCCGAGGCCGCCGCCACCGGCGAACGCCTCGCCGGACAGCTTGAGCAGTACCCGGCGGCGTGCACCGCCCGGCGCGGTCTCCTGCGTCTCCTGCATGGGCTTCTCCTTCTCCGCCTGCTGCTCAGCAGATCTGCGTGTGCTGGTCACGGCCCCGGGTGCGGGCACCCGGAGCCGTGTACACGAGAGGAGGCCATCGCCGCGGGAACCGGTACGGTCTCCTGCACGGCAATGGCCTCCTCGTCGTTCATGGTGCCGACGCCGCCCCCACGGGGTGCCGGGGGCCGCGGTCGGCGCGTTCCGCCGCCCTCGCGGGCGGGTCCCCGCCTACCTTATGTCCGGTACGGGGCCGGACCGGGGAGGGAGGGGGCGCGGGGAACGGTCTCAGGCGCCGACGCGGAAGCGGACGAAGCGCTTGAGGGTGACGCCGGCCTCGTCGAGGACCTTGGCGACGGTCTTCTTGTTGTCCTTGGCGAACGCCTGCTCCAGGACGGCGTTCTCCTTGACGAAGCCGGTGACCCGACCCTCGACGATCTTCGGCAGGGCGGCCTCGGGCTTGCCCTCCTCGCGGGCGGTGGCCTCGGCGACGCGGCGCTCGTTCTCCAGGTCCTCGGCCGGGATCTCCTCGCGGGAGAGGTACTTCGGCGCGAAGGCGGCGATGTGCTGCGCGACGTCCTTGGCGGTCTCGGCGTTCTCCTGGTCGAGCTCGACGAGGACACCGATGGTCGGCGGCAGGTCCGGGTCGGACTTGTGCATGTAGAGGCCGACGAAGCCGTCGTTGTCGAACTGCGCGAAGCGGCGGAAGACGATCTTCTCGCCGAGGGTCGCGTTGGCCTCGTCCACGAACTGCTGGACGGTCTGGCCCGGGTTGATCTCGGAGGCCAGGGCGGTCTCCAGGTCGGCCGGGGAGGTGGCGGCGACGTGCGCGGCGATCGCGTTGGCGACCTCGACGAACTTGCCGCCCTTGGCGACGAAGTCGGTCTCGCAGTTCAGCTCGACCAGGACGCCGGACTTCTTGTCCTCGGCGATCAGCGCGGCGACGGCGCCGTTGGAGGCGTCACGGCCCTCGCGCTTGGCAACGCCCTTCTGGCCCTTGATGCGCAGGAGCTCGACGGCCTTCTGGACGTCGCCCTCGGCCTCGTCCAGGGCCTTCTTGCAGTCCATCATGCCGGCGCCGGTGAGCTCACGGAGCTTCTTGACGTCCGCGGCGGTGAAGTTCGCCATGGTTGTGATCTCTTCTCACGTCTCGCGTGTCTGCGTGGGAAAGTGCCGCGGCCCGTGGTGCGGGCCCCCGGCACGGGAGAGAGGGGCACCCACCGGCTCAGCCCGGCCGGTGCCCCTCACCCTGGTGGTGCGTCAGGCCTGCTCGGCCTCGGCGGCCGGAGCCTCCGCAGCGGCCTCGGCCGGGGCCTCGGTCTCGGTGACGACCTCGGCGGTGACGGCCTCGGCAGCGGGAGCCTCGGCGGCGGGGGCCTCGGCGGCCTTCTCGCCCTCGAGGATCTCCTTCTCCCAGGCGGCCAGCGGCTGGTCGGCGCCCGGCTCGGCCTTCGCGTCGCCCTTGGCGACACCGGCACGGGACTTGAGGCCCTCGGCGACGGCGTCGGCGATCACGCGGGTCAGCAGGGTGACGGAGCGGATCGCGTCGTCGTTGCCCGGGATCTTGTAGTCGACCTCGTCGGGGTCGCAGTTGGTGTCGAGGATGGCGACGACCGGGATGTTGAGCTTCCGGGCCTCGCCGACCGCGATGTGCTCCTTCTTGGTGTCCACGATCCAGACGGCGCTGGGAACGCGCTGCATGTCGCGGATACCGCCGAGGGTCTTCTCCAGCTTGTCGTACTCGCGCTGGAGGACCAGGAGCTCCTTCTTGGTGAGGCCGGAACCGGCCACGTCCGTGAAGTCGATCTCGCCGAGCTCCTTGAGGCGCTGCAGGCGCTTGTAGACGGTCGAGAAGTTGGTCAGCATGCCGCCCAGCCAGCGCTGGTTGACGTACGGCATGCCCACGCGGGTCGCCTGCTCGGCGATGGCCTCCTGGGCCTGCTTCTTGGTGCCGACGAAGAGGACGCTGCCGCCGTGGGCAACGGTCTCCTTGACGAACTCGAAGGCGCGGTCGATGTAGTTCAGCGACTGCAGGAGGTCGATGATGTAGATGCCGTTGCGCTCCGTGAAGATGAAGCGCTTCATCTTCGGGTTCCAACGACGGGTCTGGTGACCGAAGTGGACGCCGCTCTCCAGCAGCTCCCGCATCGTGACGACGGCCATGTGCCGTGCTCCTCGGTGTATCGCCCGGCGCGCCGTCGGAGGCGCGAACGCGTCGCGCCCTTGGGGGTGCCGGGACTCTCGGTTTCACCGCGACGGCCGGGTGGCCGTCACGCCTGACGCCCCGACGTGCCAAGCCGCTTGGCCTGGACGAGGCTTGCGGCCTCGGCAGGCTCGGCGGACCGAGCGGCACTCGCACCGGACGACCGCTCCCGGAGGGAGATCGACTGTCGGTGGCGGGGCGTGCGAAGTCGACCCGGCAGACCGGGTCGCGTGTGAAGTGTACGGGAAGCCCCGAGCGACGGGCGACTCCGCGCGCTCCCACCACCCGCTTCGGCACCGGCGCCGGCAACCAGCGGCCCACCGTTCACCCCTGCGGGGGACGCCGGTTGTCCACAGCCCCCGGTCTGTCCACAGCTCCCGGAATCGGCGGGCGGGGCGGCGGCCGCGCGGAGCAGGGTGGTGCGCGGATCGGCCCGGCGGGCCGGTCGTCCGTGGTGCGAGGCTTCGGGCTGCCGGGGCTTCAGGACTTCGAGGCTTCGGGTTTTGGGACTTCGGGACTTCGGGATTTCGGGAGGTCGGGATGGGGTGGCTGCGGGGCGGGTCCCGGGCGGTCCGGGTGGTCCGGGTGGCAACGGGGCTGGCGGCGACGCTGGTGGTCGGGGCGGCGGCCGGGCTGGCTGCCGGGCTGCTCGCGGGCGGGCCGGCTGGGGGTGGCGGGCCGGGAGGCGCGGCCGTGGTGGAGGCCCGATTCGGGGCGACGCCAGCGGGGGCGGGGGCGGGGGCGGCTGCACCGGCTTCGGCTTCGGCTTCGGTGGGACGAGCCGTCCTGGTGCGGGACGCGACGGCGCGGGACTCGGTGGTGCAGGGCTCGGCGGTGCAGGGCTCGGCGGCGCAGGACGTGGTCGGGCCCGGTGCGGGGCGGGTGTGGCCGGTGGGTGATCGTTCGGGGTTGTTGAAGCGGTTCGATCCGCCGCCGGTGCGATGGGCGGCCGGGCACCGGGGCGTGGACCTGGCCGCCGCGCCCGGCTCGGTGGTGCGGGCGGCCGCGCCCGGGGTGGTGACCTTCTCCGGGCAGGTGGCGGGGCGTCCGGTCGTGGTGGTGACCCACTCCGGCTCCGGCACTCCCCCGCTGCGGACCACCTACCTGCCGGTGGCGGGGTCGGTGCCGGTCGGCACGGCCGTCGCGGCGGGTGAGGCGATCGGCGTCCTGACCGGCGACTCGGGCCACTGTCCGGTCGACTGCCTGCACTGGGGACTGCTCCGCGGCGACCGCTACCTCGACCCGCTCGCCCTGCTCGGCACCGGTCGGGCCCGCCTGCTGCCGCTCGACGGGCCCTGACCCCGGATCGACTCCCTGCCGGGGCCGGTCGACGGGCCTCCCGCGTTCAGCTCCCGCCGCACCGGGGCGCGCCCGCCGCCTCGTCCGCTCCCCCGTCCTTGCGCTCCCGCTCCGGAGTGACGTGCTCCGGGGTGACGTGCTGCGGGGCGTTGCCCGCCGGGGTGTCGTCCTCCGGGCGGTTCGTCGGGCGCAGGCCGTCCAGGGCGAACCGGGCCGCCGCGTCGGAGATCTCCCGGACCGCGGCGGCGTCGGCCTGGCCCTCCCCGCCCCGGACGCGGTCGATCTGCCGGACGGCCGCTTCGACCACGCCCTGGAGCAGTGCGGCCGCGACGCCCGGCCGCCGGTGGCCGAGGTCTTCCAGGGTGCGCACCACCATGGCGGTGAGTCCGACGTGGGCGGTCCGGATGCGGGCCCGCGCGGCGTCGTCGAGCTCGAACTCGGCGACCGCCACCACGGCGCGGTGCACCGGGTCGGTGGCCAGCGCGACCTGGCCCCGGACGTAGGCCTCGATCCGTTCCGTCGCACTGTCGCGGGCCGTCATGGCGGCTTCGATCTCGGCGGCCCAGAGCGGGAGGTCCGCCGTGCAGAGTGCTTCCACCAGCTCGGACTTGGAGCGGAAGTACTCGTACACCGAGGACCTGGCCAGCCCGGTGCGCGCGGCGAGCGCGCCGAAGTTCAGCGCGTCCCGCCCGCCCTCCGCCAGCAGGACGCGCGCGGCGTCCAGCAGCGCCGCCTGCTGCAACTGTCGATGCTCGGCCACCGTGGCCGCCCGGATTTTCGGCACGTCCCAACTCTACGGACGCTGACGGCCGGTGGAGGCGTCACCGCTCCCACCGACCCGGCGCGGCCGATTCCGCGCCGTACCCGCCACCGGCCGGAGCGGCTCGTTCGTCCACCCGCCCACCGGGGCTGCGGTCCGGTCGGTCAGCGGGCGTCGGACATCTTCGCCCGCAACTGGAGGACCGACTTGGTGTGGATCTGGCTGACCCGGCTCTCCGTGACGCCGAGCACCTGCCCGATCTCCGCCAGGGTGAGGCCCTCGTAGTAGTAGAGCGTCACCACGGTCTTCTCGCGTTCGGGCAGGGTGTTGACCGCGGAGGCCAGCAGCCGCCGCAGTTCGCGGTCCTCGGCGATCTCGACCGGGTTGTCGGCGCCGCTGTCCGGCAGCGTCTCCATCAGGGTCAGCCGGTCGCCGCCCTCGCCCGCCGAGTGCAGCAGTTCGTCGAGCGCCACCACGTTCGCCAGGGACAGCTGGCTGAAAATGGTGTGCAGGTCGTCGAGCGAGATGCCCATCTCCGAGGCCACTTCGGGGTCGTGCGGCGTCCGCCGGAGCCTGGCCTCCAGGGTGGCGTAGGCCCGCTCGACCGCCTTGGCCTTCTGCCGCACCGACCGGGGAATCCAGTCCAGTGCCCGCAGCTCGTCGATGATCGCCCCGCGGATTCGGCTGATCGCGTAGGTCTCGAACTTGATCGCCCGGTCGATGTCGAACTTCTCGATCGCGTCGATCAACCCGAACACTCCGGAGGACACGAAGTCCGCCTGCTCCACGTTCGCCGGCAGGCCGACCCCGACCCGGCCCGCGACGTACTTCACCAACGGCGAGTAGTGCAGGATCAGTTGATCGCGCAGCCCGTGGTCGCCCGTCTCCTTGTACGACCGCCACAGCGCCTGCAGCGCCGACTGGTCGGCGCCCCGGCCGCGCTCACCGCCCTTGGCGCGGTCCGCTTCCGCCGCTTCTCCGGCCGCTCCGCGCTGCTCGCCGCCCTGGGTGGGCGCGGGCATCGCGGCGTCGGAGCCGGGGCGCACCGTGCCCTCTTCACCCACCGGGGCCGCGGGCACCGAGGACAGCAGGGGCGGGGGCGTGGCGGACCCGGAGGACGTCCGGGCCCCGAGCCCCGTCGAACCACCGGCGCCCGTCGGGCCGGTCGCGCCGGTCGGGCCGGTCTGCGTGGTCGACCGGACGGGGCCGGGCGGGGGCGGACCGGTGGGCGCCGGCCTGGGGACCGTCGGCGGCACAGGTGTCGTCGGCGGCCGGGCCTGGCCGTACCCCGCGGACCGCGCCGGGGGCTCCGACGTTCGTACCGCCGGCGGCCCGCCGGCCTGCCTGCGAACCTGCGTGCTGCGCGCCGACGCCTCCTTGGCCTTGGCCCGGGCGCCCCGCTCGGCCCGGCCGCGCGCCGGGCGCTGCCCCGAGGACGTCGCCCCCGTCACGGCCTGACCCGACCGCCGCCGGGCTCCGTCCGTGGCCCCACCGTCCGACCCGGCACCGTCCGAACCACTGTCGGCGACGCTCTCCGGGCCGTCGAAACGGCCGGACCGGTCACCGGCCGGGGCGCCGTGGGGCACCCGGCCCGGCCGGAGTGCGGGCGCGGTCTCGCCCTCACCCGGCTGGACCTTGGCCGTGGTTCCCGGGGGCGCCGCCTGTGGGCAGGGCAGCGCCTGCCCGGACCGGTCGGCCGCCGGCTTCGCCAGGGGCTGTCGCACTGGGAGCTGCGGGGCTGGGGGGCCCGGCAGGGGCGAGGAGGGGGCGGGACGGGACGGGGACTGTGGGGTCGCGGTCGGGGGGGTGCCCGGCCTCGTCATTCCCACGACTCCCGTGGGCCTGGCCCGCAGCTCCGCGGCGTTGCGGGTCTCGGCCCCCGTCCCGTCCGGGGACCGACCGTCACCGGTCACCCTGTGTCCGGGAATGTGAGTGGGCATGCGTTGGTCTGCGCCGTTCTGCCGAGTCATGTGCTGATAGGGACGCCATAAGCGAGCGTAGCGTGACCGAGTCGCTGCACAGTGCTACCGCCACTCGGGCGTCGCCCGATCCGGTGGCAGCAAAGGGCCCTGTCGGCGCGTCGCGGCCGAACCGCCGACCTCCCGTCAGTCCGCGCCTCCCGATCGACCCGCCGACCAGCACGGACCCCTGCCACCGCCACCGCCCGGCCGGACGCATGCGCAGCGCCGGGTCGCCCGTCGGGATCGGCCGCCTCCGGTCTTCCGCTCAACTCACCTGGGGGTCGGCCGGGTTGACCGGGTGACCCGTTCGGTCGGCCCGTGCTGTCCGGCCCTGCTCGAATGTGATCATTTGCGTCGTACCAGCCTCCAGTGCGCCCCGTGTCGTTCGACGAACCCGAGCGAGCTGAGCTCGTGCAGGTGATGGACGGTGGCTTCCTCGGAGAGTGCGGCGTATTGGGCGAGTCGCCGGACCGGCGCGCCGTCGGCGCTCGCGGGGACGGCTTCCAGGACGCGTGCCACCGGTGGTTCCAGGGCGTCGCGCGGCAGGATCGGCCCGACCCGCTCCGGTGCCAGGTCGGCGCCGATGGAGCCGACCAGTTCCCCCACTTCGGCGCCGTTGGTGACCATGGTCGCCGCGCCGCTGCGGATCAATGTGTGCACGCCGGCCGAGAGTTCGGAGGTGACCGGGCCCGGGACACCCATGGTGTGCCGGTTGAGGTCCCTGGCCCGGCGGGCGGTGCTGAGGGCTCCGCTGCGCGGCGCGGCCTCGACCACCACCGTGCCGCGGGTGAGCGCGGCTATCACCCGGTTGCGGAGCACGAACCGGAAGCGGGTCGGGTTCATCCCCAGGGCGAGCTCACTGACCAGCAGGCCCGCGTCGGCGATCCGTTCGATCAGTGCTTCGTTCCCACGCGGATAGCAGATGTCGACACCGCTGGCGAGGACCGCGATCGTCATCCCGTTGACCGCGAGTGCCCCCAGGTGGGCCGCGGTGTCGACTCCGTAGGCCGCTCCGGAGACCACCACCCATCCGCGCTCGGCGAGTTCCGAGCCGAGGTGGCCGGCGACGTGTCGGCCGTAGCCGGTGCAGGCCCGCGATCCGACGACGGCGACCGAGCGCAGCGCGAGCAGCCGCAGCGAGGGCAGCCGTGGCGTGGACCGGCCGCGGACCCACAGTCCGACCGGGCGGCTGTCGCCGAGGTCGTCGAGTTGGGAGGGCCAGTCGATGTCGCCCGGAATGATGAACCTTCCACCGAGCTTGGCGATCCGCTCCAGGTCGACGGCCGGGTTGAACTTTCGCAACCTCTCCTGATAGGCGGCGATCCGGTCGGCGCCGAGGCCCAGCCGGTCCGGGGGTGCCCCCTCGCGGATGCCCTGCACCAGCCGTTCCGCGCCGAGGCGTTGGACAGAACGCCCGACGGAGGCGTCGCCGGGTTCGATGAGCCGGGTGAGCGCGGCCCGGGCCACCCGTTCGAGGTCGGGCGGAACGGGACGGACGTCGGCGTCCGCCTCGGCCCACCTCGCGGGCCGCTCGACGCGGTGCTCGTTCCGCACCCCTTCCGGGTGAACCGTCCCGCCCGGTCGGCGGGCCGCGCGACACCCGTCATCGGGTGGCCCGGCCGGGGCGTGCGTCGGCGCCGCACGCGTCGGCACCACGCGCGTCGGCACCTGGGCGACGTCCGGCGACCGGCACGGTCGGCGCGATGCGGGCGGACCGGCGCCGCGGATCAGCCGGTGGAGCAGATCGCCGCTGCCGTCCGCGGCCGAGGGGCTTTCGGGTGGGCGCGGCGGGCCCAGGTCCCCCGACGGGTGTCGGGCGGGAGCGGCTCGGCCGTCGGCGTCGGCCGGCCCATTTCCCGGGTGGTGCTGTTCGGTTCCGGCCGCAGCCCGTCCGGGGCGGGGTGCGGCGAGCAGTCCCGCGGTGTCGTGGGCCGGCGTCGTGAGCCTCTCGGGGCTGGTGGGCGAGGCGGTGCGCTCGCGGGATTCGGGGCAGGCGGTCATGGGGACTCCTGGCAGACAGGCGTGTACAGGGCGCGGTGTGATCTCTCGCTCGGTGCGCGAGTGGGTGGGCTGCGCGGCGGCGGTGACGGCCCGACAGCTGAGTCCGGGTCAGTACTCGCCGCCCAGGTCGGTGTCGGTGTCGTAGTAGGGGTCGGCCCGGCGGTCCGTCGGGTGCGTGGCGCGGTGGACGCCGGTGCGGAGCATCAGTGCCGTCCTGATGTCACTGCGGTCGGGGCGGTCCCGCCTGGCCAGGTCGGCGACCGTCCAGGCCACCCGGAGGACGCGGTCGAGGCCGCGGGCGGTGAGCAGGCCCCGGTCGAGGTCACGCTCGGCGTCGGCGAGCGAACCTGGTGCGAGTTGCCACCGCGTGCGCAGTTCGTGCCCAGGTACTTCGGCGTTGGTCCGCCACGGGGTGTCGGCGAGGCGAGCAGCGGCTCGTGCGCGGGCCTCCCTGACCCGCTCGGCGACAGTGGCCGTGCTCTCGGCCTTTCCGCCCTGCTGCATCAGCTCGGCCTTGGTGACTCCGGTGACCTGCACCTGGAGATCCACCCGGTCCAGCAGCGGACCGGACAGCCTCGCCTGGTAGCGGTTGACCATGACGGGTGTGCATTCGCATCCTTCTCCTCTCAGCGAGTAGCGGCCACAGGGGCAGGGGTTGGCGGCCAGGCAGAGCAGGAAGCGGGCGGGGAGCCGCATCGCGCCCGCGGCCCTGGCGATCATCACCTCCCCCGACTCCAGGGGTTGGCGCAGCGCGTCGAGCACCCTGACTTGAAACTCGGGGGCTTCGTCGAGGAACAGGACGCCGCGGTGGGCCAGGGAGACGGCGCCGGGTCTGGGCAGGCCCGTCCCGCCGCCGACGATGGCGGGCATGGTGGTCGAGTGGTGGGGGGCGCAGTACGGCGGGGTGTCGATCAGGGGCCGGTCGGGCGGGAGCAGGCCGGCCACGGAGTGGATCGCGGTCACTTCGAGGGCTTCGGCCGGAGTGAGCGCCGGGAGCAGGGCGGGGAGCCGTTCGGCCAGCATGGTCTTGCCGGCCCCGGGCGGACCCTTGAGGTACAGGTGGTGGCCGCCCGCCGCGGCGATCTCCAGGGCTCGGCGGGCTTCGTACTGCCCCGCGACGTCGGCGAGGTCGGGGCGGCCGACCTGTTCGGACATCACGTCGCGGACGCCGAGTCCGGGCAGCAGCAGTCCGGCGAACGAGGAGTCGGGGCGGCCGGTGACCAGGTCGGGTGGTTCGTCGGGGACGGGGGCGTTGGTGAGGATGGCGATGAGCTGGCGCAGGCTGCGCACGCCGAGGACGGACACTCCCGGCACCAACTCGGCCTCGGCGGCGGTCTGTTCGGCGACCACGACCTGCCGGTAGCCGGCTTCGGCGGCGGCGAGCACGGCGGGCAGGACGCCGCGCACCGGGCGCACGCGGCCGTCGAGCCCGAGCTCGCCGATGATCAGCAGGCCGTCGATCGACGCGGGGTCGAGCCGTTCGGCGGCCGCCAGGACGGCGCAGGCCACCGCCAGGTCGTACCCGCTGCCGCTCTTGGGCACGGAGGCGGGGGTGAGGCCCACGGTGAGTTTGCGCAGCGGCCATTTCTCGCCGCTGTTGGAGACGGCGGCGCGGACGCGGTCACGGGCTTCCAGGAGTGCTTTGTCGGCGAGGCCCACCAGGCTGAAGGCGGCGAGGCCGGGTTCGAGGTCCGCCTGGACCTCGACCACGACTCCGTCCACTCCGACCAGGGCGACCGAGCAGGTGCGGGCGAAGGCCATCTCAGACCGCCCCGCGCAGGTGCTCGACCTCGGCGGCGCCCTTGCGGCGGTTGACCACCGCGACCAGGTCGATCCGGACGCCGCCGGGTGGCGGCGGGGCCGGGCCGCCGGGCGGCGCCCCGGGTGATGGACCGGTCTCCCCGGGCGGCGGCCGGTCCGTCCCGGGTGATGGACCGGCCGTCCCGGGCGGTGGTTCGACCGTCCCGGCCCGGTCGGCGGACTCCGCCCGCTCGACGGCGAGCGCCAAGCGGGAGAAGTGCACCGGCCAGCGCTCCGCGAGCCACCGTTCGGCCAGGCGGCGCAGCCGGTCGGCCTTGGTGTGGTCGATGGCCTCGGACGGCTGCTGGAAACCGCGCTCGGACCTGGTCTTGACCTCGCACACGGCGAGGGTGTCCCCGTCCAGGGCGACGATGTCCAGCTCGCCCTCGGCGCAGCGCCAGTTGCGCTCCAGGATGCACAGCCCGCCCTCGGCGAGCTGGCGGGCGGCGACCTCCTCGCCGTAGCGACCGAGGCCGCTGGTGGAAATCTTGTGGGGATTCTGCACGGCAATCACCTCCGGTCGGAAGGTTGCCGTCGCAGCCCCGGAGCGTGCCAGCGAAATCCTCAGCCTGTGGATAACCCGGGCCTGTGGATAAATTGGCTCACTCGTTCGAGCGACAAATCAAAAATTGCGCTGGCCAGCCGTCGGCAGCGCCGTCCAGTCTCGGTGACCCGGGCAGCATGCTCCCAGGTCACCGCAGCCGGCGGCGGCTGAACGGGGTGGAACGGTCAGTTCCCGAACCCGGAATCGTCCGAGGGCAGCTCGAGATCGCTCTTGGCGAGCTCCTCGATGTTCACGTCCTTGAAAGTCAGCACGCGGACCTTCCGAACGAACCGGGCCGGTCGGTACATGTCCCAGACCCAGGCATCCGCCATCGACACTTCGAAGAACACCTCACCCTGCACCGAGTGCACCTGGAGGTCGTAGTCGTTCGTCAGATAGAAGCGCCGCTCGGTCTCGATCACGTACTTGAACAGGCCGACGACATCCCGGTACTCCCGGTAGAGCTTGAGCTCCATCTCGGTCTCGTACTTCTCGAGGTCTTCGGCACTCATTCCAAGCGTCCCCTCACTCGTCACGTCCACCCCATTGTGGACCACCGGACCCGTGCTCAGAGCCTTACTGGCGGTTCTGGCGGTCCTTCGGTGAGAACCCGGCCCACCAGCGCGCCCAGTTCGCGGGGGTGGACGGTCTCCCCGGTGCGTTCCAACTCACCCACCGTCCACCAGTGGGCGCCCAGCAGCAGCGCGTGCTCGTCGTCCGCCGCGCCCTCCGCCAACGCCACCTCGGCCCGCCCGATCCGGGCCAGGTGGAACCACTGCTCCTGCTCGAAGTCCCGCCCCCGATAGGAGAACTCCACCGTGCCGTACGCGATCAGCGGTCCCCACTCCACGTCCACCAGCCCGATCTCCTCGGCCAGCTCGCGCCGCGCCGCCTCGATCGGGCTCTCGCCCGGCTCGATGCCACCGCCCGGGGTGATCCACCACTCCGTCCCCGGCACGGCCGGGTCGGTGCCGCGCAGCAGCAGCACGCGGCCGTCCGGGTCCAGCAGCACCACCCGCACGGCCCTGCGCCGCTCGACGGCCATCCGGCCCACCTTCCTCCACGGGCTGCGCACGCGCCTGCGGGCCGCCCTCGGCCTCCCGGCCCCGGCGGGCCGGGTCCTCCCGTCGGTTCCCGGGTCAGGCCCTCCGCCGCCCGCGCAGCCGCCGGATCAGCGAGGCCACCCAGCCGACCGCGGAGGCCAGCACGATCAGCACCGCTCCGCCGACCGAGGTCCAGGCGGCCGGCACCAGCGGACCGGGCTCGTGCGCGCCCGGTGCGCCCAGCTCGGCAAAGGCCTCGGTGCGCTGCTGCAGCCCGGCCCGGGACATCGGCTGGACGACCGCCTCGACCCGCGCCTTCACCCCGGAGGCCGGGACGGTGCCGAAGGCCACGTCGAGGTGGCTGCGCGAGTCCATCGAGTTGCCGCGGAAGTCGCCGAGCAGGAACAGCCGGCCCTCGGGCACGGTCACCGAGAAGCCGGTGGCCATCACCTTCGCGGGCTCCAGGTACGGCTCGGTCACCGGCTTGCCGTTGACGGTGATCCGCCCGGCGGCGTCGCCGGAGACGGTGTCGCCGCCGACCGCGACGACCCGCTTCACCAGGGTCGCGTTGCCCCAGTCCTGGTCCTGGAAGACCACGATGTCGCCGCGCCCGGCCGATCCGGCGCCGGTGCGGGCGAGCACGGTGTCGCCGGACTCCAGGGTCGGGCTCATCGAGCCGGTGGGGATCTTGTAGGGCCGGTACTGGACGGCCAGCACGGCGAAGCCGCCGACCAGCATCACGAAACCGAGCGCGATCACCACGCCCTGGACGATCGACGCCACGCTCCGGCGGGGGCCCGACCCGGTCCCGGTACGCGCTGTCCGCTCCGCGACGCTGCTCATCGGCTCAGCCCTCTCCTGACGCTCACGCGCTCGGGTCGAGCGCTCGCGGCCCGACCGCCGATCGCCGTCCGGGGCTGGACAGCAGCGCGGGCCGTGGCACGTGCGAGCAGATTACTCACGAGTACCACGGCCCGCGCAAGAGTCGTTCGCGGCCGGTTCGCCACCGCTCAGCGGCGGCGCCTGCGCACCCACCACGCGAGGGGGGCGGTCAGGGTGGCTCCGGCGAGCGCCGGAGCGAGCGGCCCGCCCGCCGCGAGGCCCTTCTGGTCGAAGGTGTCCGGCACGGGCAGCGTTGCCCAGTCGCCGATCGGCCAGGCCACCACGAAGGCACGGCCGACGACGTTCCCGTTGGGAACGGTGCCGCCGCCGGGCTGGTCCATGTGGTACCGCGAGTCCAGCGAGTTGCCCCGGTGGTCGCCCATCACCCAGATCCGGCCGTCGGGCACCTTCAGCGGGCCGAACGGTTTCTCCCCGCATGGGGTGTTGCCGGGGAAGATGTACGGCTCGTCGAGCGCGACGCCGTTCACCTTGACCGGGCCCGAGCCCTGGCACTCGACGGTGTCGCCGCCGACCGCGATGACGCGCTTGATCAGGTCCTTCTCGTTGCTGGACGGCATCAGCCCGATGAAGCTGAACACGTCCTGGACGCCGCGCATGAAGGAGTTGTCGGAGCGCTGGGTCGGCTCGTCGTTCAGCCAGCCGCCCGGGTCCTTGAAGACCACGACCTCCCCGCGCTCCGGCTCCGAGCCGAACCAGGGAGTGAGCTTGTCGACCAGGACCCGGTCACCGACCTGGAGCGTGTTCTCCATCGAGCCCGAGGGGATCGAGAACGCCTGGACGAAGAAGGTCTTGATCACCAGCGCCAGGACCAGGGCGATGCCGATCAGGATCGGCAGTTCCTTCCAGAAGGAGCGCTGCTTGGGCGCCCGGACGGCCGGCGCCGACCCCTCGTCGGTCGCCTCCTCGGCCTCGGCGCCCCGGACGGCGTCGCCGTCGCCGGCCTGCGTCCCCTGGTCGCCCACCGGTTCCCCGTCGGGCTCCGGAGCACCTGAGCGGGCACCGATCACCAGATCCCCCACGACATCTCCTCCCTGCTGTGCGGACGCCCGCGCGCCCGCGCTCACCAGTGCCGCACAGCGGGCACCACACTCTGCGATCGACCGAAAACCCGCCTCTGGCTTGCCCGGGAGGGGCACGCCCGACACCAGGCCGGAACCGAGCACTTCAGCACTTCTCTATCACTCCCGGTCGGCCCAGCCGTGTCTCCACGCGCCGACCGACCCGTCAGTCGCCCACCGGTCCGCCTCCAGGACGCGGTTTCCGCCGCCGGACGAAGACCGGAAGGACGCCCAACACACCCATAACGAGTGGGGGTTCCGCAGGAACCGGCCTACCGGCCGCAGATCCTGACGCCCGCTCCGGCAATGAGGAGAGTGAATCAGGCACACCGAGTTGACCGAAGTGGGAGAGCGGCCAGGCCACCACGAAGGCCCTGCCGACCACGTTCGCCACCGGAATCGTCCCGGAGCCCGGATTGCCCATGTGGTAGCGGGAGTCGGCGGAGAGGTCGCGGTGGTCCCCCATCACCCACAGCCGCCCCTGAGGCACCGTCACCTTGAAGGTGATCCGCGAGGGGGAGTTCCCGGCCGCGATGTACGGCTCGTCCAGCGGGGTGCCGTTCACGCTGATCCGGCCCCTGTCGTCGCAGCACTCGACGGTGTCGCCACCCACGCCGATGACCCGCTTGATCAAGTCCCGTTCGCTGTCGGAGGGAAGGAGCCCCACCGCGGAGAACACCGACTTCGTCCGCCGCAGGACGGGCCCGTCGGTGGACGGCTTGTGGTCGTTCTCCAGCCACCCGCCCGGGTCCTTGAAGACCACCACCTCGCCACGGCTCGGCTCGGCCCCGAACCACGGCGTGAGCTTGTCCACCACGACCCGGTCACCGATCTGCAGGGTCTGTTCCATCGAACCGGAGGGAATCACGAACACCTGGAGCAGGAAGGTCTTCAGCACCACCGCGATGACCAGCGCCACCACCACGACCACCGGTAGCTCGCGCAGGAAGGAGCGCCGGCTGCGGCGGGCGGCCCGCTTCGCGGAACGGCGCCGCTCGGCACGGCCCCGCGCGGACCGCTCCGCGGCACCGGCCGTACCGGCCCCACCGGCGGCGTCCGTGACGGCACCGGCGGTGCCGAGCGGGCCGACGGCGCCCGCCTGGCCGCCGATGCCCTCGGCTGCGCCGTCCGCCACGGGCACGTACACCGACTCGAACTCCGGGGCGGCCGCGAAACCGAAGGCGGGGGCGGGATCAGAACCGGGGCCGGGGCCGAGGTCCGGACCGGGTCCGGTGGCGGGCAGGTGCCGGGAGCGGCCCGTGGCCACAGGGCCGGGACCGGGGCCGGCCATGCCGTCGGCGGAGTTCCGGGGTCTACCTCTGCTCCCCATGGCCACCTGTCCCCTCGATCGCGGCGAACGCCGCCGGCCGGTCGAGCGAGGTCGCCCGGCCGAGGGGGAACAGGACCCAGGAGGCCCGCCCGATCACCTTGTCCTCGGGGACGGCGCCGCCGCCGGGCTCGCCGAGGTGGTCGCGGGAGTCGCGGGAGGCACTGCGGTGGTCGCCCATCACCCACAACTTCCCGGCAGGAACCACGATGTCGAACGGTACCGCCGACGGCGCGTCGCCGGGGAACAGATAGGCGCTCTCGTCCAGCGGCACGCCGTTGACCCGGAGCCGGCCGTCGTCGCCGCAACAGGTGACCCGGTCGCCGCCCAGACCGATGACCCGCTTCACGTAGACCGTGTCGCCGACCGGGGCGAGCCCCGCCCGCGTCAACAGGCGCCGCACACCGGTCGGTTCGTCCTGGTACGGCAGGAAGGAGCCGATGCCGTCGAAGACCACCACGTCGCCCCGCTGCGGGCGGTCGCCGAAGGCGTACGCGAGCTGATCGGCCAGGACCCGATCGCCGGGCTCCAGCGTCCCCTCCATCGAACCGGAGGGCACCGCGAAGGGGCGCGCCACGAAGGCGTTCACCAGCAGCAGGGCCACCACGCAGACCGCACCGATCCACAGCAGGTCCCTCGACCACCGCCGCCCACCGGCCTCCGGCTCCGCATCGCCAGCGCCAGCGGCATCGGCATCGGCACCGGCACCGGCACCGGCACCGGCACCGGCACCAGCGTCAGCACCAGCGTCAGCACTGGCACCGGACGCGTCGTCACCGGGCGTGGCGTCCTCGGCGGTCCCGTCCAGTGCACGGCAGCCCGTAGCGGCCGGGGCGGGTGCGGAAACGCCGACGGACCGCGCCGGTGATTCCGTACCCGTGGGTGCGGAAACGCCGGCGCGGTCCGTCAGTGGCTCGTGCGTGCTCATCGGGGGTGAGCTTATCCTCCCGGTCAGTACCGGGCGGAGGGCCGACCCCCGTCAAGCGTGCGCGATCACGCGTCGCGCTTCTCCTTGATCTTCGCGGCCTTGCCGCGGAGGTCACGCAGGTAGTACAGCTTGGCGCGGCGGACCGCACCGCGGGTCACGACCTCGATCTTCTCGACGACCGGGGTGTGCACCGGGAAGGTGCGCTCGACACCGACGTTGAAGCTGACCTTGCGGACGGTGAAGGTCTCACCGATGCCGGCGCCGTGACGACGGATGACGACGCCCTGGAAGACCTGGACGCGCGAGCGGCTGCCTTCGATGACTCGGACGTGCACCTTGAGGGTGTCGCCGGGGCGGAAGGCGGGGATGTCAGTACGCAGCGAGGCCGCGTCGACAGCAGCGAGCTTGTTGCTCATCGTTGCTCTCCATCGCAGGCGCCACGGGCCGCCCACGGAAGTTCGATTCAACTGGGGTGGTGCTGCGGGCCGCTTCGGCTGACGGTGAGCCCCCCGTGGCGGGGGCACCGGTCCACTGACCCCCACGAGGGGAGCCGGGCGACAGACAACAGTCGCCTATTGTTCCACAGGGTCCGCCACGGACCGAAATCGGCCGGTGGCCTCGTCCCAGGCCAGGCCGAGCACGCTGAGTGCCTCGCGTTCCTTCTTGCTGAACGCCTCGCGCTGCCAACGGGCCACCAGGTCGGGCCGGTTGGCGAGGGTCCGGGCGAATGCCTGCTCGCGCCGCCACTGGGCGATCTTCCCGTGGTGGCCGCTGAGCAGGATCTCCGGCACCTCGCGGCCGCGCCACTCGGCGGGCTTGGTGTACACCGGGCCCTCCAGCAGGTCGGCCATCGCGCCGGGGGCGAAGGAGTCGTCCCGGTGCGACTCGGCGTTGCCGAGCACCCCGGGCAGCAGGCGGGCGATCGCCTCGACCATCACCAGCACCGCGACCTCGCCGCCGGCCAGCACGTAGTCGCCGATGGACGCCTCGACCACCGGCATCCGGGTCGCGGCCTCCTCGATGACCCGCCGGTCGATGCCCTCGTAGCGGGCGGGCGCGAAGGCCAGCCACCGGCGGGCAGCCAGGTCCTGGGCGAGCTCCTGGGTGAACGGGCGCCCACTGGGCGTCGGCACCACCAGGGTCGGCACCTCGCCCGCCGACCCGCTCTCCGCCCCGGCGGCGAGGACGGCGTCCAGCGCGGCGCCCCACGGCTCGGGCTTCATCACCATGCCGGGGCCACCGCCGTAGGGGGTGTCGTCCACGGTGCGGTGGATGTCGGTGGTCCACTGCCGCAGGTCGTGCAGGTGCACGTCGAGCTGGCCCCGGGCCCGGGCCTTGCCGACCAGCGAGACGTTCAGCGGCTCCAGGTACTCGGGGAAGATCGTGACGACGTCGATCCGCAGGTCGCTCACTCCGCGCCCCCGGAAGTCTCCGCACCCTCGGCACCCGCACCCTCGGCACCGGCTTCAACACCGGCTTCAACGCCAGCTTCGGCACCGGCTTCGGCACCACCGCCGGCCTCGGCCTCGCGGTTGGAGGCGATCACGGCGTCCACGGGGTCGATCAGGCCGGGCGGCGGGGTGATCACGGCGCGCTGCTCGTCCAGGTCGATGACGGGGACGATCTGCTCGACGAACGGGATCAGCACATCGGTGCCGTCGGGGCGCTGGACGGTGAGCAGGTCCTGGTAGGGCAGGTGGACCACCTCGGTGAGCTCGCCGACCAGGGTGCCGTCGGTCAGCACGACGTCCAGGCCGATCAGCTGGTGGTCGTAGTACTCGTCGGGGTCCTCGGGGGTCTCCTCCGGGTCGACCTCGGCGATCAGGAAGGTGCCGCGCAGCGCCTCGGCGGCGGTGCGGTCCTTGACCCCGGCGAAGCGCAGCAGCAGTCGGCCGCTGTGCACCTTGCCGGACTCGACGGTCAGCGGTCCGATGCCGGCGGGGTCGGTGAGCAGGACCGCGCCGGGGCCGAGCCGCAGCTCCGGCTCGTCGGTGCGGACCTCGACGCTGACGTCCCCGCGGATGCCGTGGGCGCGGCCGATCTTGCCGACGACGAGCTGCACGGTGATCGTTCTCCTGAGATGTGCCTGGTGGTGAGCGGGACCTGATGCGGAGCGGTACTGCGAAAAACAGTGACAGAAAAAACAGTGGCAGAAGCGGGGCCGGAAAACCGGAAGGACCGGCCGGGACGGTTGCGTCCCGGCCGGTCCTGTGACCCGGTGGCCGACCTGTCGGTCGGCGTTCGAGGAGTCAGCGGAGGCTGTCCGCGTCGACCAGATCGACCCGGACGTTGCGACCGCCGAGGGCGCCGACCACGGTGCGCAGTGCGCGCGCCGTGCGGCCGCCCCGGCCGATCACCTTGCCGAGGTCGTCGGGGTGCACCCGCACCTCGATGGTGTGCCCGCGGCGCAGGTTGCGCGAGCGGACCTGCACCTCGTCGGGGTGCTCGACGATGCCCTTCACCAGGTGGTCGAGGGCTTCCTCGATCATGCTCAGGCCTCGGTGGAAGCGGCCTCGGCCTCGTCAGCCTTGTCCGCCTTCTTGGCCTTCGGGGTGATGGCGACACCGGTGGTGGCGTCCTCGAAGCCGGCGACGGCCTTGGCGAACAGGTGCGAGAAGTCCTCGGTCTTGGGCTCGGCCACCTTCAGCGGCTCCGGAGCCGGCAGGCCCTTGAACTTCTGCCAGTCGCCGGTCAGCTTGAGGATGGCGAGGACCGGCTCGGTCGGCTGGGCGCCGACGGACAGCCAGTACTGGGCGCGCTCGCCGTCGACCTCGATCTTCGAGGGGTTGTAGGTCGGCTGGTAGACGCCGATCTCCTCGATCGCGCGGCCGTCGCGCTTGGTGCGCGAGTCGGCGACGACGATGCGGTAGTGCGGGGAGCGGATCTTGCCCAGACGCTTCAGCTTGATCTTGACGGCCACGGGTGTGGTTCTCCTGGTCTTGACTGGTCTTGACGTGGGTGAGCAGCGCTCCGCCGCGTGGGGACGCGGCGCGAGGTGCCGTTCAGTGGACACGCCAGCCTCAAGGAGAGAGGGTCCTGCTTGGCTGCCGAGTACTCAGCTGTCCATTCTGCCACACCGCCCAGGCCCCCCGGACCGCGCCCCCGCACGGCTCGGCAGGACCCACTGGTGTCGTCGGGCCGCTCGGGCCCGGGCAACAGCTGTACGTCGCAACAGGATTCGGCAACAGGATCGAGCGTCGACCGCCCCGCCCCGGATCGGGGCCGGCCGACCGTGCCGGACCGGTTCGCGGGCACCCCGCCCGCGTCCCGGCTCAGGCGATCTTGAACGGCTGCTGGCAGGCGCCGCAGACGATGGAGGCCTGCGCCAGCACGGACGGGACCACGCGCACGTTGCGACCGCAGCCGCACACCGCCTTGACCCGGACGCCGCCGCCCGAGGAGCCGTGCCTGGCGGCCGGCCCGCGGAACGCGCGGTGGTTGCCCTCGCCGGCCACGGCGAGCTGGTGCGCCCCGAGCGCGCGGTCGAGACGCTCGATCGTCCCGGCGTAGCGGTCGCGGGTCTCGTGACCCATCGTCACCTGGGAGAAGCCGCTGCTGGCGTGCGGCTCGACCGGGTGGGCCAGGCCCAGCTCGGAGGCGAGCAGCAGGAAGCGCCGGTTGTGGTAGCGGCCGGCCCGCGAGGTGTCGCGGATCTCCCGGGCGGCGGCGAGACCGTGGGCGGCCTCGTGCAGCAGTCGCTCGAAGTTGAGCTGGGTGCCGCAGGCCGACGAGGACTCGCCGATCAGCGCCTCGGGAGACGCCAGGTCGGGCAGGTCCCGGTGGTGGGCCTGGATGTCACTCCAGGCGGCGGCCAGTTCGGCCGCGAGGACGAGGGGCTGTGTCGTGCTCACGCTGTACCAACGATGGGGTGAGAGCCGATGTTCCGGCGGGTTCCGTTGTTCGGGAATTCCCAGCGAACTCTCAGGAATGCATGTCCGCGCGCGATGTGCGCGGCTCCGATCTGACGCAAGACCAACCCCCTGCACGTTTGGACCCGACGGGTTTCGCCGGGCACTCGACACCCGTCGCGGAGCCCAACATCCCCACGGCGGACGGCCCGCGACCTGTCCGAAAATTGACAGGGCCACGGGCCGTACACCGTACCGCTTGTGGACCACCCCGGGGAGTTGACTGGTCAGTAGTCTCAATTACCAGTACGTGGACCGGGGTTCCGGAATTGTCCGGAACCCCGTTTCCCCCGCAGTTCGGCGCGGTGCGTGCACCGCGCGCCCGGATTCCGCTGCCCGCCCCTCGGACGGGCCGCCCCCGGAGGGGCCGGCGGGCGCGGGCGGGTCAGTACGCGCGGGCGACCAGGGCGAGGTTGCCGGGCTGGTCGTCGGCGGCCGGGACGGTGCCGTCCGCGGCGACGATGCAGCGCACCGACACGCCCTGCTCGGCCAGCTTGGCCTCGCCCTCGGGGCCGAGCTCGGCCCAGGAGATCCGGCCCCAGCCGGTGGCGGCGGCCTCGACGGCCTCGTCGACGGTCTTGACGTCGACGGTGCGGGACTCGCGGCGCTCGCGGGACTCGCGCAGCAGCTGCGCCTGGTCCTCCTCCAGGATGCCGGGGACGATCGCGGCCAGGGAGTCGACCTGGACCGGCTCCTTGCCGCCGGCGATCCGGCGGACCAGCATCGCGGTGCCGGCCTCCAGGTCGCGCGGGCCGACCTCGATCCGCAGCGGGACGCCCTTGAGCTCCCAGTCCACGGCGCGGCGGCCGAACGGGGTGTCGGTGCGGTCGTCGACCACCACGCGCACGCCCGCAGCCTCCAGCGCGGCGCCGATCTCGCGGACCTTCGCCAGCACGGCGTCCTCGCCCTTGATGGCGAGCACCACGACCTGGACAGCGGCGAGCCGCGGCGGAACCCGCAGGCCGTTGTCGTCACCGTGGGACATGATCAGGCCGCCGACCATCCGGGTCGAGACGCCCCAGGAGGTCTGCCAGACGTACTCGCGCTCGGCGCCCTGCAGCTGGTAGGTGGTGTTGAACGCCTTGGCGAAGTTCTGGCCCAGCTCGTGGCTGGTGCCCATCTGCAGCGCCTTGCCGTCCCCCATCATGCCTTCGAGAGTGAGGGTGTTGATGGCGCCGGCGAAGCGCTCCTTGGCGGTCTTCCGGCCGAGCACCACGTCGATGCCGAGCACGTTGGTCATGAAGTCGCCGTACACGTCGGTGTGGATCAGCGAGGCGTAGTCGCGGGCGTCCTCGTAGGTGGCGTGGGCGGTGTGGCCCTCCTGCCAGAGGAACTCGGTGGTGCGCAGGAAGACCCGCGGGCGCAGCTCCCAACGGACCACGTTGGCCCACTGGTTGATCAGCAGCGGCAGGTCGCGGTGGCTCTGCACCCACTTGGAGAAGTACTCGTTGATGATCGTCTCGGAGGTGGGCCGGACCACGACCGGCTCGTCCAGCTCCTTGCCGCCGCCGTGGGTGACCACCGCGAGCTCGGGGGCGAAGCCCTCGACGTGCTCGGCCTCCTTCGTCAGGTAGGACTGCGGGATGAACATCGGGAAGTAGGCGTTCTGGGCGCCCGCCTTCTTGATCCGCGCGTCCATCTCCTGCTGCATCCGCTCCCACAGGCCGTAGCCGTACGGTCGGATGACCATGGTGCCGCGCACCGGACCGTTGTCGGCCAGCTCGGCCTTGTTGATGAGGTCCTGGTACCAGCGGGGGAAGTCTTCCGCCTGGGGAGTGAGAACGGGTGCCTTAGCCATGCGCCGAATGGTACGGAAAACCGGGCCCGGACCGTGAATCCGGGTCACCCGGCCCGTGGACCCGGATCGTCCGCACCGTGTTTCCGGGTCACCCGGACCGTGTTCCCGGATCGCCCGGCCCGCGGGTCCGGCGGCCCCGGCCGGGCGGACCGCGCCGCGCCCGCGCACACCCCGGGGCGCACACCCGCGGCGCACGGATACCTGCTCGCACCCCTCTGGACGGCGCGGTCCGCCCGCTGTTCGCTGGAGGAGGGGCCGGGGGGCCGGGCTGCGGGTGCCGCAGCCGATTCCGAGGAGCGAATGGGAGGCCGCGATGGCTTCGGCGCAGATGATCGGCAGCACCGTGGACCGGGTCCGGACCGACCCGACGGCGGTGCGGCGCGGTCGGGCGCGGGACTGGGCGGAGATCCAGGAGCGCATGCTCGTCCCCCTCTACCTGGACGTTTACCGCCGGCTGGAGGTCGGCGCGGCCACCAGCCTGCTCGGGGTCGGCTGCCGTTCGGGGCTGGCGCTGCTGCTGGCCGAGGGGCGCGGCGCGCAGGTCGCGGGGGTGGAGGCGGACGGCGAGCTGCGGGAGCTGGCGCGGGCCCGCGGGCTGCAGGTGGGGTCCGCCGGGGCGGGCGGCGCGGTCGCCCGTTCGGCGCACCCCGTCCCCCGCCCGGCGCACTCCCTGGTGACGGTTTTCGAGCAGCCGCCGACGCCGGGGGCGGTCGCCCGGGCGGCCGAGCGGGTGCTGCCCGGCGGGCAGTTGGTGGTGGCGGCCTGGGGCCCGGCGGAGCACTGCGAGAGCGCGGCGGTGCTGGCGGTGGCGGGGCGGTACGCCCCGTCCGGCGCGCCGGACCCGTTCGCGCCGGACCCGTTCGCGGCGGGCGCCCCGGGCGGGCTGGAGTCGCTGCTGGCCGCCGCCGGGACCCGGCCGGTCGGCGGCGGGACGGTGGGCTGCCCGTTCGCCTACGCGGGCCTGGACTCGGCGGTCCGCGGCCTGCTCTCCACCGGCCTGTTCGACCGGGCGGAGCGGGCCGCGGGCCCGACGCTGCTGGTCAAGGAGCTGGAGGAGGCGCTGCACCCGTACCTGCGCCCGGACGGCTCGGTGCGGATGGCGAACGTGTTCCGCTGGGCGGTCGGCACCCGCCCGCGGAGCTGACGCCCCCTCAAGCGCCCCGGCCCCGGGCCGGAGCGCCTGCGAGAACCCCGGACACGGGGCCCCCGGGGGATACGAGGCCCCCGGAACGCCCCGTCAGGAGCGCTCCAGCCCGGCCGCGGCGTACGCGGCGTCCTCGTCCAGGGTCTCGGCCTCCAGCAGGGCGGCGGCCAGCGCGTCGAGGCGGTCGCGGTGCCGGTGCAGCAGCGCGACGGCCTCCTCCCAGCACTCGGCGACGATCCGGCGGGCCTCCTCGTCGACGGCGTCCAGCGTGGTCGGGGCGGCGGCCAGGCCGTACGGGGACTGGCCGTCGTCGGGGATGGCGGTGACCCGGCCGACCCGTTCGCTCATGCCCCAGCGGCCGGCCATCGCGCGGGCGATGGTGGTGAGCTGTTCGAGGTCGTTCTCGGCGCCGGTGGTGACCACCCCGTACACCACCTGCTCGGCGGCCATCCCGCCGAGCGCGCCGATGATCCGGCCGCGCAGGTAGGGCTCGGTGTAGGAGTAGCGGTCGGTGTCGGGGGTGGAGAGGGTGACGCCGAGGGCGCGGCCGCGCGGCACGATGGTGATCTTGCGGACGGGGTCTGCGCCGGGCTGGAGCATGCCGAGCAGGGCGTGGCCGGACTCGTGGAAGGCGGTCCGCTCGCGTTCCTGCTGGGGCATCACCAGCGGCCGGACGGCGCCGAGTTGGACCTTCTCCAGGGCTTCGGAGAGGTCCTCCTGGTCGACCGCGTCCTGCTTGCGCTTGACCGCGAGCAGCGCTGCCTCGTTGACCAGGTTGGCCAGGTCGGCGCCGGTCATGCCGGGCGTGCTGCGGGCGACGGTGTCCAGGTCGGTGCCCTCGGCGAGCGGGACCTGCCGGGTGTGGATGCGCAGGATCTGCGCGCGGCCGGTCCGGTCGGGCGGGCTGACGGTGATCCGGCGGTCGAACCGGCCGGGGCGGAGCAGGGCGGGGTCGAGGATCTCGGCCCGGTTGGTGGCGGCGATCACGATGACGCCCTCGGAGCCGGAGAAGCCGTCCATCTCGGTGAGGATCTGGTTGAGGGTCTGCTCGCGCTCGTCGTGGCCGCCCATGCCGCCACCGCCGCCGCGCTGGCGGCCGATGGTGTCGATCTCGTCGATGAAGACGATCGCGGGGGCGACCTTGCGGGCCTCGGCGAAGAGTTCGCGGACCCGGCTGGCGCCGACGCCGACGATCATCTCGATGAACTCGGAGGCGGAGGCGGAGAAGAACGGCACGTCGGCCTCCCCCGCGACGGCGCGGGCCAGCAGGGTCTTGCCGGTGCCGGGCGGGCCGGAGAGCAGGACGCCGCGCGGCATCTTGGCGCCGAGCCGGCGGTACGCCTGCGGGTTCTTCAGGAAGTCGACCACCTCGCTGAGTTCGGCCTCGACCTCGTCGATGCCCGCGACGTCCTTGAAGGTGGTGCGCCGGCCCTGGCTGGTGTCGACCGGCTTGGGCGGGGCCTTGCGGCCGAGCGCGCCGCCGCCGATGCCGCCGGACATCCGGCGGGCCAGCAGCACCCAGACGCCGATCAGCAGCAGCATCGGGGCCAGCGAGATCAGCAGGTTGGCGAGGAAGCTGCGCTGCTGGACGACCGGGCTGGCGGTGACCTCGACGTTCTGCGCCTGCAGGGTGCCCCAGATGTTGTCGTTGGCGAACGCCGGGCGCTGGGTGGTGAAGTCGGTGTAGTCGCCCTTGCCGTCGTCGGGCTTGGGCTGCTTGTTCTTGAGCGTGCCCTCGATGGCGTCGCCCTTGGAGTAGATCTTGGTGATGTTGCCGCCGCCGAGCTGCTTGGTGAACTCGGTGTACGAGATCGTGGTCGACCCGCCGTTGCCGAAGAAGCTCAGCAGCAGGTCGGACAGCAGGAACACCACCAGCGCGGTGAGGATCAGCGCCGTCCAGCCGCCGGGCATCTTCCGCTTGGGCGGCGGCGGGGGCGGGGCCCCCTCGGAGCGCCAGGGCTGGTCGGGGGTCTGGCGCGGCGGCACGGGATTGCTCACCTGTCGGACAATACGGACATTCCACCGGTGCGCCGGTGCGCAACGCCGCCGCGCGGCCACCCCCGTCGCCCGGCCGGCGGGCCCGGCCGCCCCGTTCGCGCCCGGCCGGCGCCCCCGTTCGCTCAGCCGACGGGCGTCGGCCACTCCTCCGCCGTCAGCGCGAAGCGCTCGTGGTCGCGCCAGGCGTCCTGCAGGAACAGCATCCGCGGGGTGGTGCCCTCGTGCCGGAAGCCCAGCCGCCGCGCCATCGCCACCGAGCGCTCGTTGGCCGGCTGCACGTTGATCTCCAGCCGGTGCAGGCCCAGCCCGCCCAGCGCGACCGGCGTGAAGCAGCGCTCCACCACCAGCCGCATGCCCTCGGTCATCCGCCCCGTGCCGGTGAACGGCGCGTACGCGTCGTAGCCGAGCACCCCGTTGCAGAACCGGGCCATCACGATGTTCGCCACGTTGCACTTGCCGACCAGGCCGCCGGTCTCGGTGTCCACGATCAGGAAGGTCCGCAGGCCCGCGCCCTGACGGCTCAACAGGTCCGGCAGCCCGTCCGGCTCCACCGGGTTCCACACCCCGATGTGCGCGGCGGAACGGCGCACCGCCTCGGCGTAGGGGACGACGTCATCGGGGCGGGGGGATCGGATCGTCACGCGCATGGGGGACATCATCGCGCACGGAGCAACCCGAACGACCCGAACAGCGGCGCGAACGAACAACGGGTCCGGACGAGCAGCGGGCCGGACGAGCAGCGGGCCGGACGAGCAGCGGCGCGCGGCGCCGCCGACCGCCCCGGGGGACGGTGGGTGGGGCCGCGCGCCGCTGACGGTGCGTCGCGGGGGCGCCCGCCGCTACAGCAGGTCCTTGAACTCCTTGGGCAGGTCGAAGTCGGCCGGGCCCTTGCCCGCGCCGAGGCCGAACGCGCCGCCCGGCTGGGCGCCCTGGCCCGGGCCGAGGGCGCGGCGCTCGGCGGCCGCGGCCTCCTCCTGGGCCCGCTTGAGCGGGTTGCCGCTCTTGCGCTTGCCCTTGGCCTGCGGGGCCTTCTTGGCGGACTTCTTCGAGCCGCCGCCCATCCCGGGGATGCCCGGCATGCCGGGGATGCCCTTGCCGGAGGCCATCGCGGACATCATCTTGCGGGCCTCGAAGAACCGCTCGACCAGGCTGGAGACCTCGCCGACCTGGACGCCGGAGCCCTTGGCGATGCGCAGCCGGCGCGAGCCGTTGATCAGCTTCGGGTCGGACCGCTCGGCGGGCGTCATCGACTTGATGATCGCGCCGACCCGGTTGACGTCCTTGTCGTCGATGTTGTTGATCTGGTCCCGGATCTGGCCCATGCCGGGGAGCATGCCGAGCAGCTTGGAGATCGAGCCCATCTTCTGGACCTGCTCCAGCTGCGACAGGAAGTCGTCGAGCGTGAAGTCCTTGCCACCGCCGCTCTGCAGCTTGGCGGCCATCTTCTCGGCCTCGGCCTGCGAGAAGGTCTGCTCGGCCTTCTCGATCAGCGAGAGGACGTCGCCCATGCCGAGGATGCGCGAGGCCATCCGGTCGGGGTGGAAGGCGTCGAAGTCGTCGACCTTCTCGCCGTTGGAGGCGAACATGATCTGACGGCCGGTCACGTGCGCGACCGAGAGCGCGGCACCGCCGCGGGCGTCGCCGTCGAGCTTGGAGAGCACCACGCCGGTGAAGTCGACGCCCTCGAGGAAGGCCTGTGCGGTGGTGACCGCGTCCTGGCCGACCATGGCGTCGACCACGAACAGGACCTCGTCCGGGTCGATCGCGGCGCGGATGTCCGCGGCCTGCTGCATCAGCTCGGCGTCGATGCCGAGGCGGCCGGCGGTGTCGACGATCACCACGTCGTACTGCTTCTGCTTGGCGTACTCGATCGAGTCGCGGGCGACCTGCACCGGGTCGCCGACGCCGTTGCCGGGCTGCGGGCCGTAGAAGGCGACGCCGGCCCGCTCGGCGACCACGCCGAGCTGGGTGACGGCGTTGGGGCGCTGGAGGTCGCAGGCGACCAGCAGCGGGGTGTGCTTCTGGGACTTCAGCCAGTGGCCGAGCTTGCCGGCCAGGGTGGTCTTGCCCGCGCCCTGGAGGCCGGCCAGCATGATCACGGTCGGGCCGGTCTTGGCGAACCGCAGGCGGCGGGTCTCGCCACCGAGGATGCTGATCAGCTCCTCGTTGACGATCTTGATGATCTGCTGGGCCGGGTTCAGCGCGCCGGAGACCTCGGAACCGAGCGCCCGGTCCTTGATCTGCTTGATGAAGGCCCGGACCACGGGGAGCGCGACGTCCGCCTCCAGCAGGGCGATCCGGATCTCGCGCGCGGTGGCGTCGATGTCCGCCTCGCTGAGACGGCCCTTGCCCCGGAGGTTCTTGAACGTCGCTGCGAGGCGGTCGGAGAGAGTGTCGAACACGTCGGTCGCGGGTCCCTTGCGGCATCGAGTACGGGTACTGTCGTCGCCCCCAAGGGTAGCCGTACCCCCGGTGGGCGGTCTGCGCCCCTGTGCGGACGGGCCCCGGACGGGCCGGAAACACGCCGGGAACGGGCCGGGGACGGGCCGGGAACGGGCCGTCAGCCGCTCTCCAGCGCGCTCCGCACCGCCCGCGCGACCTCCTCCGCCCGGGCCCGGTCCAGCGGCCGGCCGTCCGGCGAGGTCAGGTAGAAGGCGTCCACCGCCTCCGCGCCGAGGGTGGAGACGTGCGCGGTGCGCACCCGCACGCCCGCCCCGTCCAGAGCCCGGCCGATCCGGTGCAGCAGGCCCGGCGCGTCGTGCGCCCGGACCTCCAGCACGGTCGCCGACCGGGAGGCCGTGCCGGGCGCCACGGCGACCACCGGCGGCGGGGTGCTGATGCCCCGGCGGCGCGGCGCGGCGGCGTCCCGCTCGGCGAGCTTGCGGGCCACGTCCAGCGAGCCGTCCAGGGCGCGCCGCAGGTCGGCCCGGAGCCGGGCGGCGTCCGGCAGGTCGCCGTAGGCCGCGGCGACCGTCCAGGACAGCAGCAGCACCGGCCCGGCCCCGACCGGGTCGAGCTCGCGCAGGCCGGCCTTGCGGACCGTCAGGCGGTGCAGCGCCAGCACCCCGGCCACGGTGCCGAGCAGGCCGGGGCGGTCCGGGACGGCCAGCGTCAGCTCGACGCCCATCGGCTCGCCGCCGCCGGGCTCGGCGGGTTCGGCGTGCGCGCGCAGGGCCAGCGCGGGTTCACCGGTGCGGGCCGCCTCCACGGCCAGCCGCTCCTGGTCGGCGGTGGGGTCGGCGTCGACGGCGGCCGGCGGCGGGGCGTCGCCGGCCAGCCGGGCCGCGGTCCGCGCGACCAGGGTCGCCACCAGCGAGGCCCGCCAGCTCGACCAGGCCGCCGGGCCGGTGGCGGTGGCGTCGGCCTCGGTGAGGGCGTGCAGCAGCTCCAGGTGGGCCTGGGTGCCGACGATCCCGGCGATCAGGTCCGCGGTGGCGGGGTCGTCGGGGTCGCGCCGGGTCGCGGTGTCGACCAGCGTCAGGTGGTGGCGCACCAGCAGCGCCAGGGTGTCGGTGTCCGGCTTGTCGAAGCCCATCCGGACCGCCACGTCGCGGACGATCACCTCGCCGGCCTCCGAGTGGTCCCCCGGCCAGCCCTTGCCGAGGTCGTGCAGCAGGGCGGCGACCAGCAGCAGGTCGGGGCGGGCGGTGCGGCGGGTCATCGCGGCGGCCTTCACCGCGGTCTCGATCAGGTGCCGGTCCACCGTCCAGCGGTGCACCGCGTTGCGCTGCGGCCGGCAGCGGACCCGCTCCCAGTCCGGCAGCATCCGGCTGATCAGCCCCTCGGCCTCCAGCGCCTCCCACACCGGCAGGCAGGCCTCCCCCGCGCCCAGCAGGGTGACCAGCTGCTCGCGGGCCTCGTCCGGCCACGGCACCGGCAGCGGCCCGGTCTCGGCGGCCAGCCGGCGCACCGTGGCGTAGCCGACCGCCAGCCCGGCCTGGGCGGCCGCGGCGGCGGCCCGCAGCGGCAGCACCGGGTCGGCGGCGGGGCGGGCGGCCTGCGCCAGCACCGCCTCGCCGTCCTGCTCCACCACGCCCTCGGCGAGCGGGCGGCGCTCCGGCGCGGCCGGGCCGACGGGGGCCCGCCGGGAGCCGCCGAACGGGAACCGGGCGGCCCGCCGGACGGGGCGGCCGCGGGCGGCCAGCACCCGTTCGACCGAGCGCCAGGTGACGTCGGAGGCGTAGGCGACGGTGCGGGCGGCCCGGTACACCTGCCGCAGCAGGGTGTCGGCGTCGAGCACGCCGAGCCGCTCGGCGACCTGGTCCTGGTCGTGCAGGCCGAGCCGCTCGGTGGCCCGGCCGGTGGTCAGGTGCAGCGCGTCCCGGACGTCGGCGAGGGTGCGGGCGGCCTCCGCCAGGCCGTCCCGGGGGGCGTCGGCGAGCCAGGTGGCGGCGACGGCGTCCAGCGCGACCAGGTCGCGCAGGCCGCCGCGGGCCTCCTTCAGGTCGGGCTCCAGCAGGAAGGACAGCTCGCCGTGCCGCTCGGCCCGGGCCCGGACCAGGGCGTGCAGCTCGGGCAGCCGCTCGGCGGCGGCGGCCCGCCAGTCGCCGAGCACGGCGGAGCGCAGGTCGGCGGTGAGCCGCTCGTCCCCGGCCAGGTGGCGGGCGTCGAGCAGGCCGAGCTGGGCCTTCAGGTCCTCGGCGGCGACCGCGCGGGCCCCGGCGGGGGTGCGGACGGCGTGGTCGAGCGCGACGCCGCTGTCCCAGACGGGGTACCAGATCCGCTCGGCCAGGCCCTCGGCGAGCGGGCCCTCGTGCAGCAGCAGCACGTCCAGGTCGCTGCGCGGGGAGAGCGCGCCGCGCCCGTAGCCGCCGACGGCGACCAGCGCGGTGCGGGCGGGGGCGCCGGCCGCCCGGTACAGGCCGGTCAGCCAGTCGTCGGTGAGCCGGGCCAGCGCGGTGCGGCGCTCGGGGCCGGTGAGCGCCGGGTCGGCCAGCAGGCGGGCGCGTTCGGCCGGGTGTCCGTGGTCGGCGGCGGGGTCGGTGCTCGTCACGTCTGCTGCTCCCGGTGCGTGCTGGTGCCGGCGGGCGTCCCGGCCGGTGGCGGGCCGGACACGCCTTCGGCGGACCTGCCGCGTGGGCAGGTCCGCCAGGAGGTGAATGCTAGGTCGTCGGAGCGGGTGTCAGAGGGCGTCGGGGCCGCGTTCGCCGGTGCGCACCCGGACGGCGGTCTCGACCGGAACGGACCAGACCTTGCCGTCGCCGATCTTGCCGGTGCGGGCGGCCTTGACCACCACGTCGATCAGCTGCTCGGCGTCCTCGTCCTCGGCGAGGAGCTCTATCCGGACCTTCGGCACCAGGTCGACGGTGTACTCGGCGCCCCGGTAGACCTCGGTGTGGCCGCGCTGGCGGCCGTAGCCGCTGGCCTCGGTGACGGTCAGCCCGTGCACCCCGAAGGCCTGCAGGGCCTCCTTGACCTCGTCCAGTCGGTGCGGCTTGATGACGGCGGTGATGAGCTTCATCGGGCCTCGACCTCGGTCTTCTCGGTGCTGGCGGGGACGGCCGCGGGGGCGCTGACGGCGCGGGCCAGGCTGGCCCCGACGGCGGTGAAGTCGTAGGCGGACTCGGCGTGTTCGGCCTGGTCGATGCCGGAGACCTCGACCTCCTCGGAGACCCGGAAGCCGATCGTCTTCTGGATCGCCGTGCCGAGCAGCCAGGACAGCACGAAGGAGTAGACCAGGACCACGACCACGCCCAGCGCCTGCTTGCCGAGCTGGTCGAACCCGCCGCCGTAGAACAGGCCGGACGCGGTCTGGCCGACGTGGCCGGTGGCGAAGAGGCCGATCAGCAGCGAGCCGATGACGCCGCCGACCAGGTGGACGCCGACCACGTCGAGCGAGTCGTCGAAGCCGAACTTGTACTTCAGGCTGATCGCGGCGGCGCAGGCCGCGCCGGCGATCAGGCCGATGGCGATCGAGCCGAGCGGGGAGACCGAGCCGCAGGCGGGGGTGATGGCGACCAGGCCGGCCACCGCGCCGGAGGCGGCGCCGAGCGTGGTGAACGCGCCGTGCTTGATCTTCTCGTAGGCGAGCCAGCCGAGGACGGCGGCGGCGGTGGCGACCTGGGTGTTGACGAAGGCCATGCCCGCGACGCCGTTGGCGGCCAGCGCCGAGCCCGCGTTGAAGCCGAACCAGCCGAACCAGAGCAGGCCGGAGCCGAGCATCACCAGCGGCAGGCTGTGCGGGCGCATCGGGTCCTTCTTGAAGCCGATCCGCTTGCCCAGCACCAGGGCCAGAGCCAGGCCGGCCGCGCCGGCGTTGATGTGCACCGCGGTGCCGCCGGCGAAGTCGATCACGCCGTTGCGGTCGCCGAGCCAGCCGCCGTTGCCGCCGTCGAAGAAGAACACCCAGTGCGCGACCGGGAAGTAGACGATCGTCACCCAGAGCGCCACGAACAGGCTCCAGGCCGCGAACTTCGCCCGGTCCGCGATGGCGCCGCTGATCAGCGCGGGGGTGATGATCGCGAACATCAGCTGGAAGGCCGCGAAGGCGGTGACCGGGATCGTCCCGGTCAGCGCGTTCAGGTCGATGCCGCGCATGCCCAGGTAGTCGAGGTTGCCGATCAGGCCGGCCCCGGCGTCCGGCCCGAAGGCCAGCGTGTAGCCGTACAGGACCCAGAGCACCGTGACGATCGCCAGTGAGATGAAGCTCATCACCAGCATGTTGAGGGTGCTCTTGACCCTGACCATGCCTCCGTAGAAGAAGGCCAGGCCCGGGGTCATCACCATGACCAGGGCCGCACAGATGAACACAAAGGCGGTGTCGCCCGCGCTGAAGCCGTCCGGCATCGGCGTCTCCTCCGAGGTGGAAGCCGCTCCACGCCGGGACACCTGTCCCGTGCCATCCCGGCGTGTCGGCGATGAGAGGAGAGTGCCGAAGACGGGTTTCGGCCGATGCGGCTCGGTGTTTCCCCGGCGTGACGCGGTTGACGCGCCCGTTACGGGCGCGTGAACCACGGCAGGTGACGCGTACTGGACACGGCGTGTTATACGCCGCAGGGCCCGTTCCGGACGGGTCGTCAGACCACCGAGACGAACTCCGGGATGTCCTGAACCACCCGCTCGGCGAGCCGGTCGACGCCGGGGGCGCCGCGGAAGTCCCGGCTGGCGGCCTCGGAGGTCTTCCGGACCCGGGTGTTGAGCCGCTCGGAGCGGACCTTCTTGGCGATGTCCACCGCCTCCTCGCAGTACCGGGCCGCCTCCTCGGGCTCGCTCTGCAGCAGGCGCACCGAGGCCATCCCGACCAGGTTGAACGCGTAGGTGCGGACGTGGTCGTTGTCCTGCCGGAACAGGTCGACCGCCTTGGTGATCAGCGGCTCGGCCGTCCGGGCCATCGCGGCGCCGCGGTCCGAGGTGTACGCCAGGTCGCGGAACGAGTGCCCGTTCTCCGCGCACAGCTCGGCGTGCGAGAAGAAGCGCAGCCACGGCGGCGTCTCGTCGCCGCCCTGGATGTCGCTGAAGGTGTCCTCGGACAGCCGGACGGCGCGGGCGCACCGGTTGACCTCGCCGATGGTGGCGTAGGCGCGGGCCTCCATCGCGTACAGCAGCGACTGCTGGCGGGCGGTGGCGGTGTCCCGGCTGCCGTACTGGGCCAGGTGGATCAGCTCCAGCGCGTCCTCGCCGCGGTTGAGGTGGATCATCTGCCGGCTCATGTCGGTCAGGATCAGCGCGCCGAACGGCCGGTCCCCGGCCTCGCGGGCGGCGTGCAGCGCCAGCACGTAGTACTTCTGGGCGCTCGGGTGCATGCCGACGTCGTAGGACATGAAGCCGGCCAGGTGGGCGAGTTCGGCGGTGATCCGGAACAGCCGCTTGGTGGTCGGCTCCGGGTACGACTCCTGCAGCAGGTCGGTGACCTCGTGCAGCTGGCCGACCACGGCCTTGCGGCGCAGGCCGCCGCCGTTCTGCGCGTCCCACTGCCGGAACATCTCGGTGGTCTGCTCCAGCAGCTGCAGCTCCGGCTCGGACAGCCGCCCGGAGAAGTGCTCGCCGCCGTTGGCCGCCGCCAGGATCGGGGTCGGGGCGCCGTTCGGGCCGGGTGTCAGCCAGCGCTGCATCGGCTCGATCAGCGCCGCGCCGGCCGTCAGGGCCAGCGACGTGCCCAGGAAGCCGCGCCGGTTGAGCATCAGGTCGCTGCGCGAGTACTCGCTGATCGCCTGGACGGTCTGCTGCGGGCTCCACGGCAGGTCGACGCCGCTGCCGACGGTGGTGACCGGCACCACCGCGCGCAGCCCGAGGTCCTCGATCGAGACCACTGAGCCGAAGCGCTCCGAGAACAGCTCCGACATGATCTTCGGGATCGGCTCGCGGGGCTGCTCGCCGTCCAGCCAGCGGCGCACCCGGGAGGTGTCGGTGGAGACGTGGTGGGCGCCGATCTGCCGGGCCCTCCGGTTCACCTGGCGCGCCAGCTCGCCCTTCGACCAGCCGCTGCGCGCGAACCAGGAGCCCAGCTTCTCGTTCGGCTGCTTCTCACCCATGGGACCGTCCCCATCCCGCCCCGCACCCCGGGGCCCCGCTCGCCCTGACCCGTCATCCGCTGAACCCACCGGAGCGCCCGCCGCGTGACCGGCCGACTGCGTTCCGTGTCCCGAACGTAGCGCGCCTCCGCCATCCGGGGGAGCCGGGTCCGGAAAACGCCACCTTTCGCCACCCCCAAGAGTGAACTGTCGGACCGGAACCCGCGCTTCACTGTGAGTCGGCCGCATGACCCCGGCACATGCCGGGGCGGCCGCCCCAGGCCCGGAATGCGAGGAGGCACGCGTGCGGCAACGACGATCCGGCATCCGGGGCGCGGGAGCAAGGCGCCTGCTGGCCCGCGCCACCCGGATCGGTGTGCGCCGGTCCGCGCGCGCCTCCGACGCACTCCGCACCACGCGCCCGACCGGCGACTCAACGTCACCGTCCCGTAACCATCGGCAATCGGAACCTGTTGGGGCAGGCATGGACAAGCTGTTCGGCACCCTGCGGCTCACCCCCCTCGGCGCCCGCCGCCGCACCCGGCCCACCGCGCTCCGCACCGCCGCCGAGTACTCCGGGCAGTGGGGCTGGACGCTCGCCGCCGGCAGCCCGCCCCCGCACGACGGGACGCGCTGCGACTGCGGGGTGCCGCGCTGCGCCGCGCCCAACCTGCACCACCGGGTCGGCCCGGTGATCGCCCCCGGGGCCACCGCCGCCGAGCTGGCCGCCCGATGTCCGGCCGGCGCCCCGCTGCTGCTCCCGACCGGGCACCAGTTCGACGTGCTGGACGTCCCGGCCCGGCCCGGCCTGCAGGCGCTGGTCCGGCTGGAGCGGATGGGCACCCAGGTCGGCCCGGTGCTGGCCTCGCCCGCCGGGCGGCTGCTGCTGTTCGTCGCCCCGGGCACCGCGGAGCGCCTGCCCGACCTGCTCTACCGGATGGGCTGGGACGACGCCTCGCTCGACCTGGCCTGCCACGGCCTGGGCTCCTACCTGGCCGCCCCGCCGACCCCGCTCGGCCCGCTCGGCCCGATGCGCTGGCTGCGCCGCCCCACCGCGGAGAACGCCCCGCCGGAGGCCCGCCTGCTGCTCGGCACCCTCGCCTACGCCTGCCACCGCACCCGGGACCGCGAACTCGCCTGCTGAGCCCCGCCGTTACGACCGGGCCCGGAGAGACGGCGCGGCCCGGAGAGACGGCGCGGCCCGCCCCGGGGCGGGTGCATCTCCCGGGGCGGGCCGTGTCGTACGGGGCGGCGGCTAGCCGAGCAGCGCGTCCACGAACGCCCCGGGCTCGAACGGGGCGAGGTCGTCGGCGCCCTCGCCAAGGCCGATCAGCTTGACCGGGACGCCGAGTTCGCGCTGCACCGAGATCACGATGCCGCCCTTGGCGGTGCCGTCCAGCTTGGTGAGCACGATGCCGGTGATGTCGACCACCTCGGCGAACACCCGGGCCTGGACCAGGCCGTTCTGGCCGGTGGTGGCGTCCAGCACCAGCAGCACCTCGTCGACCGGGCCGTGCTTCTCGACGACCCGCTTGACCTTGCCCAGCTCGTCCATCAGGCCGGTCTTGGTGTGCAGCCGGCCGGCGGTGTCGATCAGGACGGTGTCGACGCCGTCGGCGATGCCCTGCTTGACGGCGTCGAAGGCGACCGACGCCGGGTCGCCGCCCTCGGGGCCGCGGACGGTGTGCGCGCCGACCCGCTCGCCCCAGGTCTGGAGCTGGTCGGCGGCGGCGGCGCGGAAGGTGTCGGCGGCGCCGAGCACCACCTTGCGCCCGTCGGCGACCAGGACCCGGGCCAGCTTGCCGGTGGTGGTGGTCTTGCCGACGCCGTTGACGCCGACCACCAGGACGACGGCCGGGCCGTCCTCGTGCTTGACCGAGTGGACGGTGCGGTCGGTGTCCGGGCCGATCAGCTTCACCAGCTCCTCGCGGAGCAGGCCGCGCAGCTCCTCGGGGGTGCGGGTGCCGAGCACCTTGACCCGGGTGCGCAGGTTCTCGACCAGCTCCTGGGTGGCGCCGACGCCGACATCCGCGACCAGCAGGGTCTCCTCGATCTCCTCCCAGGTGTCGTCGTCGAGCCGGTCCCGGGAGAGCAGCGTGAGCAGGCCCTTGCCGAGGGTGGACTGCGAGCGCGAGAGCCGGGAGCGCAGCCGGACCAGGCGGCCGGCCGTCGGCTCGGGCACCTCCAGCTCGGGCGCGGCCGCCGCCTCGGCGGCGGTGGGCTCCTCGACGGCCTCCTCGACGGTCCCGTCGACGGGCACCGCGGTGGCTCCCGGCTCGGCCGGGGCCGCCTCCGGCTCGACGGTCCACGGGGCCGCCGGGGTCTGCGGAGCCGCGGGCCCGACCTTCTCCGGGGCCTTCGGCGCGGTGACGACCGGGGCCTGCCCGGGCTTGTCCAGCTCTTTGCGTCGTCTGCCGGAAACGACGAGTCCGGTGATCGCGCCGATGGCGACCACCGCGATGACAACGGCAAGGATCACGTATTCCATAACCCGTCCAGTATCACTTAGCGCCTATGTCGTGCTCTGCTGTGTTTCCCGCTGCCCGGGCAGCCGCAGCCGCTGGCTGATCACCTGCGAGATGCCGTCGCCCTTCATGGTGACGCCGTAGAGGGCGTCGGCGGACTCCATGGTGAGCTTCTGGTGGGTGATGACGATCAGTTGGGAGCTCTCCCGGAGCTCCTCCATGATCCCGATCAGCCGGCGCAGGTTGGTCTCGTCGAGGGCGGCCTCGACCTCGTCCATGACGTAGAACGGGCTGGGCCGGGCCTTGAAGATCGACACCAGCAGGGCGACGGCGGTCAGCGAGCGCTCGCCGCCGGAGAGCAGCGAGAGGCGCTTGACCTTCTTGCCGGGCGGGCGGGCCTCGACCTCGACGCCGGTGGTGAGCATGTTCTCCGGGTCGGTGAGGACCAGCCGCCCCTCGCCGCCGGGGAACAGCCGGGAGAAGACGCCCTCGAACTGGGCGGCGGTGTCGTGGTAGGCGGCGGTGAAGAGCTGTTCGACCCGGGTGTCGACGTCCCGGACGATGTCCATCAGGTCGCGGCGGCTCTTGCGCAGGTCGTCCAGCTGCTCGCCGAGGAACCGGTGCCGGGCCTCCAGCGCGGCGAACTCCTCCAGCGCGAGCGGGTTGACCTTGCCGAGCTGCTGGTGGGCGCGCTCGGCGGCCTTGAGCCGCTGCTCCACCTCGGCCCGGACGTACGGGCGGGGCTCGGCGGGTTCGGCCCCGTCCTCGCCGGGTTCGGCGCCGTCCTCGGCGGGCGGGGCGGGGACGGGGCGGTCGGGACCGTACTCGGCGAGCAGGTCGGGGCCGGCCAGGCCGAACTCCTCCAGCGCCCGGGTCTCCAACTGCTCGATCCGGAGCTTCTTCTCGGCCCGCAGCACCTCGTCCCGGTGCCCGGCGTCGACCAGCCGGTCGAGTTCGGCCTTGAGGGTGCGGCCGTGCTCGCGGAACTGTCGCAGTTCGCCCTCGCGGGCGGTGCGGTCGGCCTCGACGGCGGCCCGGTCGGCCTCGGCGCCGACCAGGGCCTCCTCGATCCGGCCGAGCAGGTGCCGGGCGCCGGTGGCGACGGCGGTGGCGACGGCGGACTCCCGGCGGGCCCGTGCGCGGCGTTCGGCGGCCCGGGCCCGGGACTCCCGTTCGGCGCGGGCGGCCCGGTCCAGCTGGTCGGCGCGGCCGGCCAGCGAGCGGACCCGCTCCTCGTGGGTGCGGACGGCGAGCCGGGACTCCGTCTCGGCCTGCCGGGCGTCGGTGGCGGCGGCGGCCAGCCGGTCGCGTTCGGCCGGGTCGGGCTCGTCCTCGCCGCCGTCGGCCGACTCCTCGGCGGCGGCCAGGCGTTCGGCGGCCTCCTCGGCGGCGGCCCGGGCCTCGGCGAGGCCGCTCTCGGCCTTGGCGGCGGCGGTGGCGGTCCGCTCGGCCTCGCCGGCGGCGGCCCGGGCGGCGCCGCCGGAGCGGCCGAGCGCTCCGGCGAGTTCGGCCCGCCGCTGCTCGCCCTGCCGCCGCACGGCGGCCAACTGCTCGACCTCGGCGGCCAGTTCGGTGCGTTGTTCGCGGGCGGCGGCCAGCTGCTCGGCCAACTCGGCGCAGCGGGTGTCGAGTTCTTCGATGCCGCGGGCGGCCTCGGTGACGGCGGCCCGGGTCTCCAGCGGGCTGGGCGCCCCGGCCGAGCCGCCGTGCGCGAGGGCGGCGGAGAGCAGGTCGCCGTCCCGGGTGACGGCCGTCCAGCGCGGGTCGGCGGCGATCAACTCCCGGGCGGCGTCCAGGTCTTCGACCACGGCGACGGATTCCAGGAGTCGCCGCGCGGCGCCCGCGACCCCGGCCGGCCCGCCGACCAGTTCCCCGGCCGGGCGCCCACCGGCGGGCACCCGGTGCACGGCTGCCGCGTCGGCGTCGGCGTCGGTGTCGGTGTCGGCGATCAGCAGCGCGGCCCGCCCGCCGTCCTCGGCGCGCAGCCAGGCCAGTGCGGCAGCGGCCGCGGCCGTGCCGTCGACCGCCACCGCGTCCGCCGCGGCGCCGAGCCCGGCGGCCACCGCCAGCTCGAACCCGGGTTCCACGACGAGGAGTTCGGCGGCGGGACCGTGCACGCCGGGGCGGCCGAGCAGGGCGCCGCTGCCGTCCTTGCGGCGCAGTCCGAGGGCGAGGGCGTCGTGCCGGGCGCCGAGGGCGGCGCGTTCCTTCTCGGCGGCGGTCAGTGCCTCGCGGGCGGCGGACACCGCGCGTTCGGCGGCCTTCAGCGCCTCCCGGGCCCGTTCGTGCCGGGCGTCCAGCTCCTCGTCCCCGGCGGCGGACTCCGCGCCGTGCTCCCGCAGTTGCTCGTACTCGGCCTGGGCGGCCTCGGCCCGCAGCAGCGCCTCGTCGCGGGCGGTGGCGAGGCGTTCGCTCTCGGCCTCGGCGGCGGCGGCCCGGGACTGCGCGGCGGCGGCCCGGCCCTGCAGCCGGGCCAGTCCCTCGCGCCGGTCGGCGATCGCCCGGGCGGCCGCCCGGAGCCGCAACTCCTCGGCGGCGAGGGCGCGTTCGAGTTCGGCGCGGTGCTCGCCGGCCTCGGCGAGGGCGTACCGGGCCTCCTCCAGGGCCGCTTCGAGGGCGGCCTCGTCCTCGCGGACCCGGGCGGCCTCGCGCTCCAGGTCCTCGGGGTCGCGGCCGCGCCGCTCCTCCAGCTGCCCGGCGGTGGCGGCGGCCCGGACCCGGGCCTCGGCGAGTCCGACGGTGCCGCGGGTGCGCTCGGCCAGCGCGGAGAGCCGGTACCAGGTCTGCCGGGCGGCCTCCAGGGCCGGTCCGAGCTGTCCGACCTGGGCCTCCAGGACGGCCTCGCGCTGGATGGCGGCGGCGAGTTCCTGCTCGACGGTGGTGCGGCGGAGCTTGAGCGCCAGCTCGTCGGCGACCTCGGCCTCGACGGCCCGGCGCAGCGTGAGCAGGTCGTCGGCGAGCAGCCGCAGCCGGGCGTCGCGCAGTTCGGCCTGGATGCCGGCGGCCCGCCGGGCGATCTTCGCCTGCCGCCCCAACGGGCCGAGCTGGCGGCGCAGTTCGGCGACCAGGTCCTGGACGCGGTTGAGGTTGGTCTGCATCGCGTCGAGCTTCCGCAGCGCCTTCTCCTTGCGCTTGCGGTGCTTGAGGACGCCGGCTGCCTCCTCGATGAAGGCGCGCCGCCCCATCGGGTCGGCGTGCAGCACGGAGTCGAGCTGGCCCTGGCCGACGATGACGTGCATCTCGCGGCCGATGCCGGAGTCGGAGAGCAGTTCCTGGATGTCGAGCAGCCGGCAGACGGTGCCGTTGAGCGCGTACTCGCTGCCGCCGTTGCGGAACATCGTCCGGGTGATGGTGACTTCGGTGTAGTCGATCGGCAGGGCGCCGTCGGTGTTGTCGATGGTGAGGCTGACCTCGGCGCGGCCGAGCGGGGGGCGCCCGCTGGTGCCGGCGAAGATGACGTCCTCCATCTTGCCGCCGCGCAGCGACTTGGCGCCCTGCTCGCCCATCACCCAGGAGAGCGCGTCGACCACGTTGGACTTGCCGGAGCCGTTCGGGCCGACCACGCAGGTGATGCCGGGTTCGAAGCGCAGGGTGGTCGCGGAGGCGAAGGACTTGAACCCGCGCAGGGTCAGGCTCTTCAGGTGCATCCGCCCGCCTCCTCGCCGTCCGTGTACCGGTGCCGCCCGTCGGCGACTGTATCCGGCCGGGAACGGCGGGCGGGCGCGACGGGCCGGGAACGCGGCGGACGCGGCGGGCCCAGGAGCGGGGCCGGGCACGGCGGGCCCGGGAACGACGAAGGGACGTCCGGCACGGACGTCCCTCGCAAGCTGCCATCCCCTCGCCGGGGAAGCTCAGTGCACCGCGTCGATCACGGGGCCCCCGTCCCGGGGGCGGTGGGCGACGGTCAGGTCAGGGCCGGCTCGCGCTGGTCCAGGTCGATGCTGCTGAGCAGCGAGTGCTCGTCGGCGACGGCAGTCAGGGCGTCGTTCTCGGACTGGAGCTTGGCGAGCTCGTTCTCCAGGTCCAGGACGCGCTGCTGCAGCCGCCGCATCTCGGAGAGCATTCGCGGGTCGGGGCCGCCGACGTACCCGAGAAGCGCCTTTGCCATGATGTGTGGTCCTCCACGCTGAGTGACCGAACCGTGTACGGTGGGTCTTGGGGGAAGGGAAGCGCACGCGTCTGGGCGCCGGACGTGCTGGCTGGGCACTACGAGGGCAGCCGCAGCTGGGAGCGCCTCCGTGACGCGCCCGCACGGCAATGCCCCGCCGGTAAACTCGGACCTGTGCGCGGGTTTCCAGCGTCTCACCAAAGACCGTACGGGTCAACACGATCACCGCACGCTACCGCGCCCCTGTCACCTGCTCGGCGGGGTGGACACACCGGCGGTCGGGGTAGTGGATCACTACGCCTGCGGAGTCAACCACGAGTCTGCCCCGAAGGCAACCGCGTGACACCGGCAGTTGCCGGCGGCTCTCCTCCGACCGGCAACTGCGGTGTGCTCATCGGATCACGAAGCCCTGGTACCCGTCCCCCACGGCGGTCCAGATCTCGGTGACCCCGCTGACCCGACCTGGCGTTCCGGGCCCGCGCAGCGCGGCGAGCAGGCGCTCGCAGTCGACCCGCGAACCCTCGGCGACCACCTGGACCCGGCCGTCCCCGAGGTTGCTCGTGTAACCCGTCAGCCCGATCTCCAGGGCCCTCGCCCTGGTCCACCAGCGGAACCCCACCTGCTGGACGCGCCCGCGCACCCAGATGGTGGCGCGGACCGGGTGGTGGCTGTCGTGACCTTGCATGTGTCCGACCATAGTCGGGCACTTTGGGGGCGCACGGAACGGGCTTCACGCCCCTTCCACCGAGCCTCCCCACCGGCGCGGCGGCGTTCACCCCTTCCCTTCCCGTCGGCGGCGGCGGACGGCGCTCAGCGGCGCGGCTCGGCCAGCAGGTGCAGCGTCCACCCCCGGCCGGCCGGGTCGAGCGGGGCGGTGGCGGCGGTGAACAGTTCGGCGGCCCGCCGGTAGGAGAGCCGGCCGCGGCCGGTCAGCGGGCAGCGGTCGGCGGCGGGCGTGCCGGCCGGGGCCCGGCGGTCGGTGAGGAACAGCGGGCCGGCGGTGCGCCCGGCCACCAGCAGCGGCAGCAGCCGGGCCGCGCCGCCGCGCCAGCGCAGCGGGCGCTCCCCGGCGGCGGCACGGGCCTGACGGTTCGCCAGGTCGAGCGCGTCCACGTCCAGCGCCAGCAGCTGTCCGATCGGGGCGCCGGTCTCCCGTACCAGGTGCCAGAGCACCTTCTCGCGCAGCGGCGCCCGCAGGGCCAGGACGGCCCGCACCCGGTCATCGGCCGGGCCCGGGGCGGGTCCGGCGGGTCCGGCGGCCGACAGGGGGCGCACCCCGGCCGCCGGGTCGGCCGCCAGCCACCCCTGCGCGCACCACCAGCGGGCGGCGGAGCACAGCGCGGCGAGTTCGCGGTTGGCGGTGCGCGGGCCGACCTCGGCGGCGCGGGCCGCGAACGCCCCGGCGACCCGGCCGGGCGCGTCCGGCCCGTCCAGGGCGGCGAGCGGCAGCACCGGCGGGGCGGCCCGGCGGCGCTGCGGCCCGGTGGGCGAGGTGCGGCCGACCAGCAGCCAGGCCCAGGTCCGCAGGGCGATCCGGTAGACCCGGCGGGAGCCCTCCGCGAGCGGGGCGCCGGCCAGGTAACGGTCGACGGCGACGGCGTACTCGACAGGTGTCACTCCCGCAGTAAACCGTCGCCCGGACGAGCCGTCAATCATCGCTTCTACAGCGGTAAATGCACGATTTACTGCGGCACATCCCGACCGCTCGAAAATTGATGCCGATCCGCTCAAGTTTTCCGCCGGAACCCCTTGTCGGCGGCCCCGCCGCCGGGGCAGTCTGCCGGGCATGAAGCCGATCTCGCGGCGGTTCGCCGCCCTGCACGGGCGGGAGTTCCGCCTCTTCTTCACGGGTTACGCCGTCTCCCTGTTCGGGTCCTCGATGGCCTCGGTGGCGGTGGCCTTCGCGGTCCTGGACGGCGGGGGCGGCGGCTCCGGGCTCGGGGTGGTGATGACGGCGCGCATCCTGCCGATCGTGCTGCTGCTGGTGCTCGGCGGGGCGGCCGCGGACCGGCTCGGGGCGCGGCGGGTGATGCTCGGCTCGGACGCGCTGCGCTGCCTGACCCAGGCCGCGATGGCGGCGCTGCTGTTCGCCGGGCAGGGCCGGATCTGGGCGCTGGCGGCGCTGATGGTGCTCTGGGGCCTGGCCGAGGCGGTGTTCATGCCCGCGCTGGACGCACTGCTGCCCCGGCTCGTCCCGGCCGGTGACCTGGCCGACGCCAACGCCCTGCTGGGCATCGCCCGGAACGGCGCCCTGGTGGCCGGGCCGGCCCTGGCGGGCCTGCTCACCGCCGCCGCCGGCCCCGGCTGGGTGCTCGCGGTGGACGCGGCCAGCTACGCGGCGGGCCTGGCCGCGCTGGCCCTGCTGCGCCTGCCGGCGGCCGCCCGCCCGGCCGCCGGGGAGTCACTGGTCACCGAACTGCGGGCCGGCTGGGCCGAGTTCGCCTCCCGGCGCTGGCAGTGGGTGAGCGCCCTGCAGGCCTGCCTGTTCAACCTGCTGGTCTGGGCGCCGTTCCTGGTACTCGGCCCGGTGCTGGCCCGCGAGCGCCTCGGCGGCGCGGGCGGCTGGGGCCTGGTGATGGGCGCCTACGGGGCGGGCGCGGTGCTCGGCGGGCTGCTGCTGCTCGGCCGCCGGCCCCGGCGGCCGCTGCGCACGGCGGTCGCGGTGACCGCGGGCTGGGCGCTGCCCTCGGGGGCGCTGGCGCTCGGCTGGCCGCTGCCCGCCGTGGCGGTGGCGGCGGCCGGGGCGGGCGTCACCTCGGTGGTCTGCGGTTCGCTGTTCGCCGCGCTGACCCAGCGGCACGTCCCGCCGGAGGCGCTGGGCCGGGTCAGCGCGGACGGGACGCTCGGGGCCTTCGCCTTCGGGCCGGTCGGGCTGGCGCTGGCCGGGCCGGTCGGCGACGCGTACGGGGCGGGCACCGTGCTGGGCTGCGGCGCCGCGTTCCAACTGGCGTCCTGCGCGGTGACGCTGGCGGTCCTGGGCCGCCGGGAGCCCGCCGACTCCCCGGAGTCCCCCGGCTCCCCCGCCGAACCGCGCCCGGCCGCGCCCGCCCGGACGGGCTGACCCGCGCGGACCCCGGACGCGGGACGGCCCCCGGACCGTTCCCGGTCCGGGGGCCGTACGGGCCGCGCGAGGGGTGACCCGGCGTCAGAAGTCGCCGCCGCCGCCGAAGTCCCCGCCACCACCGAAGTCGCCACCGCCGCCGAAATCGCCGCCGCTGTCGCCGAAGCCGCTGTCGAAGTCCGACCCGTTGAAGTCGGCGCCCGAGTACTCGCCGGCGTCCGCACCGTCGTTGTAGTCGTAGCCACCGCCGCCGTGGCCGTAGTCGGCCGCGTACGCGTAGCCGGGGGTGGAGAGCATCGAGCCGAGCATGGTGCCGACCAACAGGCCGGGCAGCAGGCCGCCGCCGAAGTAGCCGCCCGCCCAGGGGCTGTAGGCGGGACCGGCGTTCCAGTACGGCTGGTCGCCGTGCTCGGTGTGCACGGTGCGGACGTCCGGGTCCTGGCCGCCTGCCAGCCGGGCCGCGTCCTCGGCGCAGGCCGGGACGGTGCGCGGGGCGCCGCCGGGCGGGGCCCACTGGACGTCGGTGACGGACGGGCCGTGCCGCGGGTCGAAGAAGCACGGGACGCGGCGCTCCGGCAGCGGCCGGCCCTCGCGGCGGGCCGCCAGCGAGGCCAGCGCGAACCGGCCCTGCTCCAGCGCCTCGGTGACGGGGCGGACGTCCTCGGGCTGCTTCGCCCCGTCCATGGTCCGCTTGGCCAGGTCGTAGGAGTCGAGGGCGCTGGTGTAGTCGGCGCGCTGGGCGTCGTCCGCGTCGGGGGCGCCGGGGCTGAAGTCGAGCCGGTCCAGCTCCTCGCCGAAGGCGGTGATGTCCTCGTCCACCACGGTGCGCAGCCGGTCCAGGTCGGCACGGAGCTTCTCCTCCTTGCGCTTCTTCGACCGGCGGAACAGCAGGAACACGCCGGCGCCGGCCAGTGCGAGCAGCAGCAGCGGGACCAGGATCCAGGCGATCGAGGTGCTGTGCTGCGGGCCGTCGCCCTTGGTCTGCCGCACCGCCTGGTCGACGAACTCGTTCACGGTGGCGGCGATGTCGCCGCCGTGCGAGCGGAACGCGGCGCCCGCGATCCGCTCGGTGGCGGCGCCGGGCAGCGCCTTCGCGTCGGACTGCGCCTTGAACGCGTCGCCGCGCCAGACCGCGTAGACGCCGACGATGCCGACCTTGGTGCGCAGGTCGGTGAAGAGGTTCTTGCCCGGGTAGGCCTCGCTGTCCGGCACCACCGCGACGAAGACCGGCTTGTCGGCCGACTTCAGCTTGGCGGCTAGCCGGTCGGCCTGCTCCTGGGAGAACCGGCCGGTCATCGCCGGGTCGACGTACACCTGGGTCTTCTTCAGCGCGTCGGCCGCGTCGTTCAGGCCGGACGCCGAGGCGGGCGCCGCCAGGCCGAACACCATCAGCAGGCCGAGCAGCGCCGCCCCGAGGGCGGCGGCGGGCCCGGTGGTCCGGGGGCGGCGGGGCACAGTTCTCATGGTCCCGACCGTACCGGTCCGCGGGCCCGCCCGGGGTCCGCCCCCGGTACCGTCCGACCCCGGTGCCGCCCCCTACCGCAGGGCGAGGGCGGCGGCCGGGACCCCCGCCGACCGGCCGGAGTTCGGGCCCGGCGGTCCGGACGGGGGCGCGGAGCGGGCATAGTGGTGACGATCTTCCACTCCCCCGACAGGAGCCCCCAGGTGATCCTCGGTCTCGTCACCGCCGTCGCGGCGTCCGCCTGCTACGGCACCGGCTCGGTGCTGCAAGCCCTCGGCACCCGCCGCTCGGCCCGGCAGGAGGCCGCCGCCGGCGCCGTCACCGAGCACGGCGGGCCGAGCCTGTCCTCCACCGCGAAGGCCGCCGTCACCTGGGAGTTCATCCTCGGCACGGTGCTGGACTTCGTCGGCTTCGGCCTCGGCGCGCTGGCCGCCCGGCTGCTGCCGCTGTTCCTCTCGCAGACCATCATCAGCGCCAACCTGGTGATCACCGCGGTGCTCTCGGTGCGGCTGCTCGGGCTGCGGCTGCGGCAGTTGGAGTGGCTGTCGATCGGCGTGCTGTGCAGCGCCCTGGTGCTGCTGGCGGTCGCGGCCGGACCGGAGGGCGGGCACCACGCGGACCGGTCCTTCCACTGGTGGCTGCTGATCGGCTCGGTGGTGCTGATCGCCGGCGGCGCGCTGATCGTCCGCCGGCTCGGGACCGGCGGGGCGATCGTGGCCGGCCTGCTCTCCGGCCTCGGCTTCGGCGCGCTCGGCATCGGCGTGCGCATCCTGGACGGCATCGAGCCGTTCTCGCTCGGCGCGCTGCTCGCCGACCCGGCGCTGTACGCGATCCTGGTCGGCGGCATCGGCGGCATGTACCTGCACACCATCGCCCTGCAGATCGGTTCGGTGAACGGCGCGACGGCCGCCCTGGTGGTCGGCGAGACCGTGGTCCCGGGCGCGGTCGGCGTCCTGTGGCTGGGCGACTCCTCCCGGGCCGGCCTGGGCTGGCTGGCCGCCGCCGGCTTCGTCCTCGCCGTGGCCAGCGCCGTCGGCGTCGCCTACTTCGGCGACGAGGGCGGGGCGCTGCAGGCCGCCGAGGAGGAGCGGAAGTCCCCGGCGGGCAGCGCGAACTGACGGCGCGCGGGGTCGCCGCCCCGGGGCTGCCGGACGATCAGGCCCGGGGCGGGCGCTGGCACTTCGGGCAGGAGTAGCTGGAGCGGTTCATCCAGGCGTCCCGGCGCATCGCGCTGCCGCAGCGGCGGCAGGGCTCGCCCTCGCGGCCGTAGGCGTCGAGGTCGCGGGAGAAGTAGCCGCTCTCGCCGTTGACGTTGACGTACATCGAGTCGAAGCTGGTGCCGCCGACGGCCAGCGCCGCCGTCATCACGTCCCGGGCGTGGCCGAGCAGTTCGAGCGCGGCGGGGCGGGTCAGCGTCGCGGTGGGGCGGTCGAAGTGCAGGCGGCTGCGCCAGAGCGCCTCGTCGGCGTAGATGTTGCCGACGCCGCTGATCAGGGTCTGGTCGAGCAGGGCGCGCTTGACGGTGGTGCGCTTCGCCCGCAGGGCGGTGGCGAAGGCGGCGTCGTCGAAGCGGGCGTCGAGCGGGTCACGGGCGATGTGCGCGAGCGAGAGCGGGGTGCCCTCGGGGTCGTCGGCCTCGGCCTCCTCGACGGCGAGGCCGCCGAAGGTGCGCTGGTCGACGAAGCGCAGTTCGGTGCCGCCGTCGGTGAACCGGACCCGGGCCCGCAGGTGCACCGAGGGGGCCATCTCCGGTTCCTGGATCAGGAGTTGGCCGCTCATCCCGAGGTGGCCGATCATCGACAGGCCGTCGCCGAGCGGCACCCACAGGTACTTGCCGCGGCGCTGCGGCGCGCCGAGGGTGCGGCCGCGCAGCAGCGCGGCGAACTCCTCGGCGCCACCGGCCTGCCGGCGGACGGCCCGCGGGTGCAGCACCTCGGCCTCGGCGACGGTGCGTCCGGCGGCCCAGCGGGCCAGACCGCGGCGGACGACCTCGACCTCGGGCAGTTCGGGCACGGCGGGCGGCTCAGCCGGCCGCGGCGGGCTGCTCGCCCTGGGCCGCGGGAGCGTGGGCGGCCTCGTTCTGGGCCTTGATCGAGCGCCAGGCCGATTCGGCGGCCTTCTGCTCGGCCTCCTTCTTCGACCGGCCGCTGCCGGAGCCGTAGTCCTGCCCGGCCACCCGCGCGGCGGCGGTGAAGGTCTTCTCGTGGTCCGGTCCGGACTCGGTGACCACGTACTCGGGCACGCCGATGCCGACGGCCGCGGTGAGCTCCTGGAGGCTGGTCTTCCAGTCGAGTCCGGCGCCGAGCTGCGCGGACTCCGCGATCAGCGGGTCGAACAGCTGGTGGACGAAGTCCGTGGCGGAGTCCAGGCCCTTGTCGAGGTAGATCGCCCCGATCACGGCCTCGACGGTGTCCGCGAGGATCGAGGACTTGTCGCGTCCGCCGGTGCCCTCCTCGCCCTTGCCGAGCCGGATGAAGGCACCGAGGTCCAGGCCGCGGCCGACCTCGGCGAGCGCGCGGGAGTTCACCACCGCGGCGCGCAGCTTGGCGAGCGTCCCCTCGGCGACCTCCGGGTGGAGGCGGTAGAGGGTGTCGGTCACCACCAGGCCCAGCACCGAGTCGCCGAGGAACTCCAGGCGCTCGTTGGTGGGCAGACCGCCGTTCTCGTACGCGTACGAGCGGTGCGTCAGGGCACGCACCAGAAGGGCGCGCTCGAGCGGGTACCCGAGGCGCCCTTCCAGGACGTCGTATTCGGTCGAAGCCGGCCCGCCGCCCTTACCCCCGTTGCTCGCGGAGTTCGGCTTGCGGGAGGAGTTGCCACCGTCCGACATCGATCCGTGCACCCCGCCGATCAGACCGAGAGGACCTGGCGACGGTTGTACGTGCCGCAGCTCGGGCACGCGATGTGCGCGAGCTTCGGCTCGTGGCAGCGGTCGCACGCGACGAGCGCGGGCACGACGGCCTTCCAGTTGGACCGGCGGTGACGCGTGTTGCTGCGCGACATCTTCCGCTTCGGAACAGCCACGGTAAATCTCCTGGTTCTACGGCGAGGCCCTCACGGGCAGCGCTGTGTCTTATTCCTCGTCACCCTCGTCGCCGGGGGCGGCGGAGAGTCCCTGCAGAGCCGCCCACCGGGGGTCGGCGGCATCGTGGTGGTGCGCCGGGTCGTCGCTCAGGCGTGCCCCGCACTCGGAGCACAGGCCCAGGCAGTCGTCCTGGCACACCGGCTGCAGCGGCAGTGCGAGCACCACCGCGTCACGCAGCACCGGCTGGAGGTCGAACAGGTCGCCCTCCAGGCGGTAAGTCTCGTCCTCGGACTCCTCGTCGAAGTCGTCCCCCGCGATCGCGCGGTGCCGCTCCTCGGACTCCGGGTAGTAGTAGAGCTCCTGGAAGTCGACCGTCAGGTCGTCCTCCACCGGCTCCAGGCAGCGCGAGCACTCGCCGGCGACCTCGGCCTCGGCGGTGCCGGTGACCAGCACGCCCTCGACCACGGACTCCAGGCGGAGCTCCAGCTTGATCTCGCTCTTCTCGGGGACGCCGATCACGTCCGCGATGCCCAGCTCCGCCGGGGCCTCCAGGGTTCGGGTCACCTTGCGCAGCGATCCGGGGCGACGGCCGAGCTCGTGCGTGTCGAACACGAGCGGGTCGCGGTGGTCGAGGCGGTTCAAGGTTTCCTGACTTCCTGGTGGCGGCACGCATCCCTGCGTGGCGCGAAGGTGGCTTCTGCGGTGCGCGGCCCGGTCGCGGGCACACGGCGAACCCGGCACGAACAGGCCGGAGTGGTCAGACTACCGGAGACTCCGCGTCCAACCCAACTCGCCCGTCCCCCGGCCGCCGGACCCCGGCGGCCGGGCGGCGCTCAGCGGCCGCCGAGCTCCCGCAGCCGGGTCATGTCGATCATGCTGGTGTCGAAGAAACTGGTCTCGTCCAGCCCGCCCTGCTGCGGCACCTGGGTCGGCTGCTGCTGGGGTTGCTGCTGCTGGTAGCCGTACGGGTCGGCGGGCAGCGGGTTGCCCCACTGGTCGAAGCCCTGCTGCGGCTGCTGCTGGTACTGCTGCTGGTAGTACGGGTCGACCGGCTGCTGGTGCCCGTAGGGCTGGCCGTACGGGTCGGTCTGCGGGGCCGCGGCCGGGTCGTAGCCGCCGCCGTACACCTCGGCGTACTGCGGGGCCTGCGGCTGGGCGTACAGGTCCTCGGCGGGGTTCTGCCAGCCGGCCGCGGCCGGGGTCTGCTCCGGCCAGGACTGCTGCTGCGGGACGTCCGCGTACCAGGACTGCTCGCCCTCGTCGGAGAAGCCGGCCGCGACCGCCTCGGCCCGGTCCTTGAGCTGCTGGGCCTCGTCGGCGGCGGCCAGGTAGGCGCCCAGCTCGTCGATCGGGGCCTTGCCGAGCAGCTTGTCGCGGCCCTTGCCGACCGCCTCCAGGGTGGCGGAGAGCACCGCCTCCAAGGTGGCGAGCTTCACGTCGACGTACTCGTCGGCCTCCGGGCTGGGGCTGGTCCGCGGCCGGAACTCCTCGCCGTCCTCGGCCCCGTCCTGCTCCGGCTCGTAGACGCCGGAGTCGCCGCGCAGCTTCTGCCGGCCGCGGCCGACCGCGCCCAGCGTCTTGGTCAGCACCACCTCGAAGTTGGCGAGCTTGGAGTCGACGTAGTCGTCCGCCTCGGCGCGCTTGGCCTCCACCTCGGCGCGGGCCTCGGCGCGCACCCGGTCCGCCTCGGCCTGGGCCTGGCGCACCACCTCGGTGTCGGAGATCAGCGAGCCGCGCTCGTCGTGCGCGCCGCGGATGATGTGGTCGGCCTGCGCCTGGGCGTCGGCCACCATCTGCTGGTGGTCCGCCACCACCGACTGCGCCTGGGCGAGTTCGGCGGGCATGGCGTCGCGCAGGTCGCGGAGCAGGCCGGTCAGCTCGGCGCGGTTGACCACGCAGGAGGCCGACATGGGCATCGCCTTGGCCTTCTCGACCAGGGCGATGATCTCGTCGAGTTTCTGCTGCACGTCCACGGGTGTCTTCTGTCTTTCCGTGTGCCGCCGAGGTGCGGCGGAGGCAGTGCCCGGGCGTCGCTGGCGCCACTCCCGGGGCCGGGAGTACAGACTGTACGGCCACCCGCCCCGCCGCTCACAACGCCTCGGTCAGTTGCGGCGTTCGGCGATCCGCTCGACCAGCCGCTCGTGCACCACCGGCGGCAGCAGGTGGGAGACGTCGCCGCCCAGCGAGGCCACCTCCTTGACCAGGCTGGAGGAGAGGAAGCTGTACGTCGGCGAGGTCGGCACGAACAGCGTCTCCACGCCGGTGAGGCCGTGGTTCATCTGCGCCATCTGCAGTTCGTAGTCGAAGTCGCCGGCCGCCCGCAGGCCCTTGATGATCGCCGGGATGCCGCGCTCGCGGCAGAAGTCCACCAGCAGGCCGCTGTGCGACTCCACCTCGATGTTGCCCAGGTGCGCGGTGGTCTCGGTGATCAGGCCGATCCGCTCGTCGATCGAGAACATGCCCTGCTTGTTGCGGTTGATCAGGACCGCCACGTGCACCACGTCGTACAGCTTCGAGGCGCGCTCGATGATGTCCAGGTGTCCGTTGGTGATGGGGTCGAAGGACCCCGGGCAGACGGCGCGGCGCATGGCTGAAGCTCCCTCGGGAGGCGGGACGTTCGTGGCTACGAGTCTTGCTCGGCCCCGGTAGCGGCGCGACCGTACCAGAGCGTGCCCTCGCCGTAGCGGCGGGAGCGCAGCCCCTCGAAGCCGTCCGGCCAACCGAACTCGCCGCCCCGGGTGCTGCGTTCCACGGTGACGAGAACATGCTCCGCCAACCAGCCCCCCGAGCGCAGTGTGACCAGCATCTCCCTCAGCACCTCGTCCGCCACCGCGTACGGCGGGTCCAGGAAGACCAGGTCGTAGGGCTCGGCGGGGGGCGCCCCGGCGATCACCTTCTCGGCCTTCTCGGCCCGCACCTCGGCCCCGGGCAGGCCGAGCGCGCGGACGTTCTCCCGGACCGTGCGGGCGGCGGCCGGGTCGGCCTCCACCAGCAGCGCGTGGCCCGCGCCGCGGGAGAGCGCCTCCAGGCCGACCGCGCCGCTGCCCGCGAACAGGTCCAGCATCCGGGCCCCGCCGATCGGCCCGTACAGCGCCTCGACGGTGGAGAACATCGCCTCCCGCGCCTTGTCGGAGGTCGGGCGGGTGTTCCGGCCGGGCGGCGCGGCGAGCGGGCGGCCTCCGGCGACGCCGGCGATCACGCGGGGCATGGGGAAGTCCTTACGGAGCGGGGGCGCGAGGAACTGCGCGCCCGACCATAGCCGACCTGCGGGGCATGGCCGGTTGCGCGCGCCGCTCGCGCCCCGGGGTCCGTTACTCGTTCGCCGCGGCCCCCAGCACGCTCGGCGAGGCGTACCGGGACCAGGCCAGGCAGCCGTCGGGCGGGCAGTACTCGGGGCGGCGCGGGTCGTGGCCGAGCTCGCGCAGCTTGGTGCGGACGGAGTCGGGCGTGCGGCCGTAGCGGGCGGCGATCCGGGCGATGGTGTCGCCGTCGTGGAAGCGGCGCACCAGCTCCTCCTCGTGCTGCGGCACCCAGGGGGAGCCGTGGCCGGGGTAGAGCTCGCGCAGCACGTCCCGGTCCGGGATCGGCTCGGAGACGTCGGCGACGATCGCCAGTGCGCGCAGCGCGCGGTTCAGTGCGATCCGCAGCGAGGCGACGTCCTCCACCGGGAGGCGGAGCTTGCCGGAGGCGACCGGGTTGGCGGAGTTGCCCTCGCGCCAGCCGGTCAGGGTGAGGGTGACTTCGCGGTCGTCCTCGCTGGCGACCTCGATCCGGAAGACCTTGTCGCCGAGCGGGAGCTCGTTGAGGTGACGGAATGCCATGGCAATGACCCCCAATTCTCGTGCCGGGGACGCGACTTGGAGTGCGCCCCGAGCAAGTACATTCTCTCCCGGGGCACTGACATCCGGAGGGTGCGAACGAGCCGCTTCAGCCCTTCTCCAGGTACTCCGCGCGGTCCTCGTCGAGCAGGCTCTCCAGCGCGGTGCGCAGCTCGGGGTGGTCGGCCAGCGCCGGGTCGGCGGCGACCAGCCGGGTCGCCTCGGCCCGGGCGGTGGCGATCACCTCCTCGTCGTCGAGGACGGAGAGCACCTTGAGCGAGGACTTCACGCCGGACTGGGCCTGGCCGAGCACGTCGCCCTCGCGGCGCTGTTCGAGGTCGATCCTGGAGAGCGCGAAGCCGTCCAGGGTGCCGGCCACCGCGTCCAGCCGGGCCCGGGCGGCGCCGGCCGCGGGCATGTCGCTGACCAGCAGGCAGAGGCCGGGCGCGGAGCCGCGGCCGACCCGGCCGCGGAGCTGGTGCAGTTGGGAGACGCCGAACCGGTCCGCGTCCATGATCACCATCGCGGTCGAGTTCGGGACGTTGACGCCGACCTCGATCACCGTGGTGGCGACCAGCACGTCGACCTGGCCGGCCGCGAACCGGCGCATCACGTCGTCCTTGGCCTCGGGCGCGAGCCGACCGTGCAGGATCTCGATCCGCAGCCCCGCCAGCGGCCCCTTCGCCAGTTTCGCCGCGGTCTCCAGCACCGAGAGCGGCGGCCGCTTCTCCTCGCTGTCCGCTCCCCCGCCGACCTCCTCGGGGTCCTCCTTGCGCTTCTTCTTCCCGCTCTTGCCCGGCTCCTCCTCGTCGCCGATCCGCGGGCAGACCACGTACGCCTGGTGGCCCTTGCCGACCTCCTCGCGGACCCGTTCCCAGGCCCGGACCAGGAAGTTGGGCTTCTCCAGGGCCGGGACGACGTGGGTGGAGATCGGCGAGCGGCCGGACGGCAGCTGGTCCAGGACGGAGGTCTCCAGGTCGCCGAAGACCGTCATCGCCACGGTGCGCGGGATCGGCGTGGCGGTCATCACCAGCAGGTGCGGCGGCTGCTCGCCCTTGGCCCGGAGCGCGTCGCGCTGCTCGACGCCGAACCGGTGCTGCTCGTCGACCACCACCAGGCCGAGGTCGGCGAACTGCACCTTGTCCTCGATCAGGGCGTGCGTGCCGATCGCCAGCCCGGCCTTGCCGGAGGCCATGTCCAGCAGGGCGCCGCGGCGGGCGGCCGCGCCCATCGAGCCGGTCAGCAGGGCGACCCGGGTGCCGAGCTCGGAGCCGCCGATCATCCCGGCCTCGGCGAGGTCGCCCATCATCTCGACGATCGACCGGTGGTGCTGCTGGGCCAGCACCTCGGTCGGGGCGAGCAGCACCGCCTGCCCGCCGGTGTCGACCACCGCCAGCATCGCCCGCAGCGCCACCAGGGTCTTGCCGGAGCCGACCTCGCCCTGGAGCAGGCGGTGCATGGGGTGCTCGGTGGCCAGGTCGGCGAAGATCTCGGCGCAGACCTGCTGCTGACCCTCCGTCAGGGTGAACGGGAGCCGGGCGTCGAAGGCGTCCAGCACGCCGCCGGGGACGGGGCGGCGGGCGACGGCGGGCAGCGCGGTGTCGGCGGCCCGGCGCTGGGCCAGGGCGACCTGGAGGACGAAGGCCTCGTCCCAGCGCAGCCGGGCCTGGGCGCGCTCCTTCTCGGCCTGGCTGTGCGGGCGGTGGATCAGCTGCAGCGCCTCGGGCAGCGGGATCAGGCCGTGCTCGGCGCGCAGCTCGGCGGGCAGCGGTTCGCCGACGTCGGCGAGGTGCTTGGTGAGGGCCAGGTCGACGCAGAGCGAGAGCTTCCAGCTGGGCAGCTGGGCGCTGGCCGGGTAGACCGGGATGAGCCGCCCGGCGAACTGCTCGGCCGCTGCGGAGCCCTCCTCGGCGTCGATCAACTGGTAGTCGGGCGAGGCGAGTTGGCGGGTGCGGTTGAACAGGCCGACCTTGCCGGCGAACAGGCCCTGGGCGCCGGGCCGGAGCTCCTTCTGCCGCCAGCCCTGGTTGAAGAACACCAGCGAGAGCCGGGAGCGGCCGTCGGTGACCACCACCTCCAGCCGGTCGCCCTTGCGGCCGCGGAACGGGATCAGCGTGACCTTCTCGATCCGGGCCAGCACCGTGACGTGCTCGTCCACCTCCAGCTCGTCCAGGCTGGTGAGCTGGCCGCGCTCGACGTACCGGCGCGGGTAGTGGTGCAGCAGGTCGCCGACCGTGCGCAGCTTGAGACTGTCGGCCAGCACCTTCGCGGTGCGGTCGCCGACCAGTTCCTTCAGCGGTTCATCGAGAGCGCCCATGGCGTCCCATTCCACACCACGGGACCGACGGTCCGGCTCACTCCACCCCGATGAGCAGCGGGGCGGCCTCCTGGCCGCCGTCGTAGGCGACGGCGTCGATCTCCGGCCTGGTCCGCCGGGCGTGCGCGATCAGCCGGTCGGCGAGCTCGGCGGGGGCCTCCTCGCCGAGCACCAGGGTGACCAGTTCGCCGCCGGCCGCGATCATCCGGTCCAGCACGGCGAGCGCCGTGCCGGTGAGGTCCCGGCCGATCACCGCGACGTCGCCGTCGATCAGCCCGAGCACGTCGCCGGCCTGGCAGACGCCCGCCATCGTCCAGGACTCGCCCTCGGCGACGGCGAGTTCGGCGTGCCGGGTGGCGCCGGCCGCGGAGGTCATCGCCACCACGTCCTCGTCGAAGCGCCGCCCGGCGTCGTGCACCGCGAGCGCCGCCAGGCCCTGCACCGGGGAGCGGGTCGGCAGCACGGCGATCCGGACGCCCTCCTCGCGCAGCTGGTCGGCGGCGGCGCCGGCGGCCGGGCGCAGCTCGGGGTCGTTCAGCAGCAGCACCGCCTCGCGCGCGCCGCACCGGTGCACGGCGGCGACCAGTTCGGCGCTGGACGGCGGCCGGTCCGGGTCGGCGGACAGCACCACCGAGCCGGCCTGCTCGCACAGCTGCGCCAGCCCGCTGCCGGTCACCACGCTCAGCACCGCCCGCCCGTGCGAGACGGTCTCCTCCCGCTCCCCCGACCGGGCCGCGGCCTCCGCGAAGTGCGTGATCCTGATCCGGTACGGGCGGCCCGCCTCGACGCCCGCCTCGACGGCCGCGCCCGCGTCGTCCACGTGCACGTGGACGTTCCACAGGCCGTCGCCGCCGCCGATCACCAGCGAGTCGCCGAGGCCCGCGAGCCGGTCGCGCAGCCGGGGCAGCTGCTCGTCCCCCGCCTCCAGCAGGTAGATCACCTCGAACGCCGGGTGGCCGGGCCCCGGCGGGCGCTCCTGGCCCTCGCAGCCGTCCAGCACCAGCGGGTCGAGCTCGCGCCGCAGCGCGACCGGCCCCATCGGCTGCTGGCCGGACACCGCGTCCACCAGCGCGCCCAGCACCGCGACCAAGCCCCGGCCGCCGGCGTCCACCACCCCGGCCTCGGCCAGCACCGACAGCTGGTCGGGCGTCCGCAGCAGCGCCTGCCGGGCCGCCCGGTACGCCTCCTGGGCCTGCCCCGTCAGCCCGTCCGCGTCCTTCGCGGCGGCGGCCGCGGCGGCCGCGACCGTCAGCAGGGTGCCCTCCACCGGCTGCGCCACCGCCGAGTACGCCGAGCGGGCGCCGCCGTCCAGCGCCGCGGCCAGCTCGCCGCCCTCGGCGAGCCGCCCCGCCAGGCCGCGCAGCCACTGCGCCAGGATCACGCCCGAGTTGCCGCGCGCCCCGACCAGCGCCCCGCGGGCCGCGGCGGCGGCCGCCCGGGCTAGTTCGGGGCGCTCCTCGGCCGCGAAGACGGCGTCCAGCGCCTCGGCCGCGGACTCCAGCGTCAGGTACAGGTTGGTCCCCGTGTCGCCGTCCGGGACCGGGTACACGTTCAGCGCGTCGATCTCCTCGCGGGCCTGGCCGAGGGCCGCCAGCGCGAGCCGGCACCAGGTGCGGACGGCCGGGGCGTCGAGGGTGTCCAGCACCGGGTCTCCTCCGGATGAACGCCACCGGAACACGACGGGACGCGGCGGCGAGGGGCGAGGGGCGATGCTGGCAGGTTATCGGCCCCCGCGGCGCCCTCCCCCGCAGGCTCGGGCCCGGCTCCCGCCCAGCTCGGGAGAACGATCACCCCGGCGATCGTGGTAGTTTCGTTGAGCGGGAGTCACCGTTGTATGCTCTCCCGGTTGCCTGGAGCACCCCGGGCTAGTAACAAGTACCTGATTCTGAAGTCTTGGAGTGACTCCTGTGGCTGCCAACTGTGACGTCTGCGGCAAGGGCCCGGGCTTCGGCAACAGCATCTCCCACTCGCACCGCCGCACCCCCCGTCGTTGGAACCCCAACATTCAGACGGTGCGCGCTGTGATCGGGCGGACGCCGAAGCGGCTCAACGTCTGCACCTCGTGCATCAAGGCCGGTAAGGTCTCGCGCTGACGCGCAGACCGCCAAGCCGGTCACCATCTTGTCGGCAACAGCCGATCACGCCCTTCGGGGACCGTGATCGGCTGTTGTCGTTTCCGCTGTTGTCGTTTCCGGGGAGCCCCGCCAGGGGCCCGGGGAACGGCGGAGCCGAGAGGCGTTGGGCCGGGGCACAGTGGGGCGCCACGGGGCGTCGGCCGAAAGACCTCCGACCCGAAACGGGGTGGCGCCCCGCGGCCCGTCGGACACCCGCCCCTCGGCTCCGCCGTTCCCCGGGCCCCTGAATACCTCCTTCCCCGGGCCCTGACTGCCCGGGTGCGGGCCTTTACCGGTGCTGCCAGAAGTGGTCGACCGGGCCGATGCCCGCGCCGAGGGCGAAGCCTTCGCGGATGGCGCCGGTGACGTACGCCTTGGCGCGGGCGACGGCTTCCGGCATCGGGTGGCCGTGGGCGAGTTCGGCGGCGATCGCGCTGGCGAGGGTGCAGCCGGTGCCGTGGGTGTGGCGGTTGTCGTGGCGGGGCGCCCGGTACCAGTGGGTCTCACCGGCGGGGCCGAGCAGCAGGTCGGCGGCCTCGCCGGCGAGGTGGCCGCCCTTGATCAGGGCCCAGCCGGGGCCGAGGTCGCGCAGCGCCTTCGCGGCGTCGAGCATCTCGTCCTCCCGGGTGACGGTGCGCCCGGTGAGTTGGGTCACCTCGTGCAGGTTGGGGGTGGCGAGGGTGGCGACCGGCAGGAGGTGTTCGCGGACGGTGGCGACGGCTTCGGCGGCGAGCAGGGCGTCGCCGTGCTTGGAGACGCCGACCGGGTCGACGACCACGGGGGCGGAGGTGCCGGCGAGGAGTTCGGCGACCGTCCCGACGAGTTCGACCGAGGCGAGCATGCCGGTCTTGACGGCCTGCACGCCGATGTCGTCGACGACGCTGCGGTACTGGGCCCGGACGGCTTCGGCGGGGAGTTCCCAGTAGCCCTGGACGCCGAGCGAGTTCTGGGCGGTGACGGCGGTGATGACGCTCATGCCGTGGACGCCGAGGGCGAGCATGGTCTTGAGGTCGGCCTGGATGCCCGCGCCGCCGCCGCTGTCGGAGCCGGCGACGGTGAGGACTCGGGGCGGGGCGGCGGTTTCGGTGCTCATGCGCCCCAACCTACCGATCCGGCCGGACGGCTCAGAGCACGGCCTCGGACTCGGTCCAGCGGTTCTCGGGGACGGTCTTCAGCTGGACCACCGCGTCGGCGATCGGGACCAGGTGGATGTCGGTGCCGCGCAGCGCGGTGAAGTGGCCGAAGGCGCCCTTGTGGACGGCCTCGACGGCGTGCCAGCCGAAGCGGGTGGCCAGCACCCGGTCGAGCGCGGTGGGGGTGCCGCCGCGCTGGGTGTGGCCGAGGATGACCGGCCGGGCCTCCTTGCCGAGCAGGTTCTCCAGTTCGGCGGCGAGCCGGGTGCCGATGCCGCCGAAGGTCTGGTGGCCGAACCGGTCGACCTCGCCGTGCTCGAAGCGCAGCGTGCCGGGCTCGGGCTTCGCGCCCTCGGCGACCGCGATGATGGCGAACTTCTTGCCGCGCCGGAAGCGCTCCTCGATCATCCGGGCGACGGCCTCGATGTCGAAGGGCTTCTCCGGGATCAGGATGCCGTGGGCGCCGCCGGCCACGCCCGCGGTGAGGGTGATCCAGCCGGTGTGCCGACCCATCAGCTCGACCACCATGACGCGCTGGTGGGACTCGGCGGTGGTCTTCAGCCGGTCGATCGCCTCGGTGGCGACGTGCACGGCGGTGTCGAAGCCGAAGGTGACGTCGGTGGCGTCGATGTCGTTGTCGATGGTCTTGGGGACGCCGACCACGGGCAGCCCGGCGTCGCTGAACAGCTTGGCGGCGGTCAGCGTGCCCTCGCCGCCGATCGCGATCAGCGCGTCGATGCCGAGCTTCGCGGCGAGTTCGCGGGAGTTCTCCACGGCCCAGCGGATCTTCTCGCGCTGCACCCGGGCGGAGCCGAGGATGGTGCCGCCGAGGGTGAGCAGGCCGGTGACGTCGTCGTGCGAGACCGGGCGGGCCCGGCCCTCGATCAGGCCGAGGAAGCCGTCCTCGATGCCGATGATCTCGTCGCCGTGCACGTCGGTGCCGCGGTGCACGACGGAGCGGATCACCGCGTTGAGGCCGGGGCAGTCGCCGCCGCTGGTGAGAACGCCGATTCGCATGTGGCTGTGCTCCTGGCTCCGGGGGCGCGCCCCGCGTACGTGGGTGGACCGGGCCGTCGACGCTGCCGGCCCGCCCGACAGCCGCCACCCTACGCGTTCGGGGGCGTACCGTCCGGTAGCCACCAGGAGCGGGGCGGCTACTGCTCGGCGAAGTGGTCCCAGCCGGCGGTGCGGTCCCAGGGGGCTCCGTCGACGGTGACGGTGCCGCCGCGGCCGGCCCGGGCGGGGCGGGCGACCTCGCCGATCACCCGCCAGCGGGCCGGGAGCTGGACGCTGCGCGGGAAGGTCGCCACGATCGCGTGGTCCTCGCCGCCGGAGAGCACCCAGACCAGCGGGTCGACACCGACGGCCTGCCCGATGTCGGACATCTGGGCCGGGACGTCGAAGTCGGCGGCGTGCAGGTCGATGTCGACGCCGCTGGCCCGGGCGACGTGACCGAGGTCGGCGACCAGCCCGTCCGAGACGTCGACCATCGCGGTCGCGCCGAGGTCGCTGGCGGCGGGGCCCGCGTGGTACGGCGGTTCGGGGCGGCGGTGCGCCTCGACGAAGGCGCGCGGGGAGCGGAAGCCGCGCTGCAGGACGGTCAGCCCGGCGGCGGACCAGCCCAGCCAGCCGGTGACGGCGACCACGTCGCCGACCTGCGCGCCCGAACGCACCACGGGGCGGCGGCCCTTGAGGTCGCCGAGCGCGGTGATGGCGAGGGTGATGGTGTCGCCGCGCACCACGTCGCCGCCGACCACGGTGGCGCCGGCCACCTGGCACTCGTCGCGCAGGCCGTCCATCAGCTCGGTGGCCCAGGTGGTGGGCAGGTCGGCGGGGACGACCAGGCCGAGCAGCAGGGCGGTCGGGACCGCGCCCATCGCGGCGATGTCGGCGAGGTTCTGGGCGGCGGACTTGCGGCCCACGTCGTAGGCGGTGGACCAGTCGCGGCGGAAGTGCCGGCCCTCGATCAGCACGTCGGTGGTGGCGACCACCCGGCCGTCGGGGGCCTTCACCACGGCCGCGTCGTCGCCGGGCCCGAGCTCCACCGCCGGGGTCATCGGCAGCCGCGCGGTCAGCTCCCGGATGAGCCCGAACTCGCCGAGCTCGCCCACGGTCCCCTGCATCAGCCCGTCCTCCCGCGTTCCAGGTGTCGTTGGGGTGCGCCCCCGCCGCGCAGCGTACGCCCTCCGGGGCCGCCGGGGACTCCCCCGTCCGCGCCCCCGCGCGGTAGCGTGGTGATCAGACTGCCGGCCAGCAACTCCCCCCACCCAGCCGCCTGGAGGTCCCCCGTGGTGCAGGCGTACATCCTGATCCAGACCGAGGTGGGCAAGGCCACCGCGGTCGCCCAGTCCATCGCCGGAATCACCGGCGTGCTCACCGCCGAGGACGTGACCGGCCCGTACGACGTGATCGTCCGGGCCGAGGCCGACTCCATCGACGACCTGGGCCGCCTGGTGGTGGCCCAGGTGCAGCAGGTGGAGGGCATCACCCGCACCCTGACCTGTCCGGTGGTGCGCCTGTAGCGGCGTCTACCATCGACGGGTGCCTCTCCGCGACCTGCTGAACCGCCTCCCGGCCCCCGTGCGCTGGCTGGGCCCGCCCGCCGCCCTGCTGGCGTGCACGGCCGGGCTGGTCGCGTTCTGGAGCGGCGACCCGGACGTCGCCCCGCCGGTGCCGTCCGCCGAGGCCGCGGTGTACTGCGCGGCGCTGGACCGGGCGCTGCCCGCCGAGGTGCTCGGCCACCCGCGCCAGGACCCGTCCCCGGCCTCGCCGTACACCGCGGCCTGGGCGTCCTCGCCGCGCACCGTGCTGACCTGCGGCGGGGACCGGCCGGACTATCTGAACATCACGCCGGACCAGCAGCTGACCGACACCTCGGCCCAGCAGGGCCCCTGCGTGGACGAGGTGTCCTGGGGCATGGGCCCGGACGGCAGCGGCGGCTACCGGTTCGTCACGACGCTCCGCAGGGCGTACGTGGAGGTGCACGTCCCCGCGGGCGCGTACCCGAACTACGCGGATCCGCTGAGCTCCTTCTCGACCGCGATCCGGTCGGCCGTCCCGACCATTACCGGGGCGGCCGACTCGGGGTGCCTGGACGGAGCGCCCTAGCGCAGGCCGGTGGAGCGGCGCAGCGCGGCGGTCAGCAGGCGGTCGATCAGTTCGGCGTAGGGCACGCCGGTAGCCTCCCACATCTTGGGGTAGGCCGAGATCGGGGTGAAGCCGGGCATGGTGTTGATCTCGTTGACCATCCAGCGGCCGTCGGGCAGCAGGAAGAAGTCGACCCGGGCCAGGCCCTCGCAGCCGAGGCCCTCGAAGACCTCGACGGCCTGGCGGCGGATCTCGTCCTGCTCGGCGGCGGTGAGGTCGGCGGGGATGCGGACCTCGGAGGAGTCGATGTACTTGGCCTCGAAGTCGTAGAACTCGAAGTCGCCGTCGACCAGCACCTCGGCGGCCACCGAGGCGCGCGGGCCGTCCTCGAACTCCAGCACGCCGCACTCGATCTCGCGGCCCTCGACGCCCTTCTCCACGATGACCTTGGGGTCGTGGCGGCGGGCCTCGTCGATCGCGGCGTCCAGGTCGGCGAGGTCCTTGACCTTGGTGATGCCGATCGAGGAGCCGGCCCGGCAGGGCTTGACGAACAGCGGCAGGCCGAGCGCGGCGATCCGCTCGCGGGCGGCCGCGCGGCCGGCCTCGGACTCCCAGTCGCGCGGCTTGAGCACCGTGTACTCGCCCGCGTACAGGCCGAGCGACTCGATGATCCGCTTGGTGAACTCCTTGTCCATGCCGACCGCGGAGGCCAGCACTCCGGAGCCGACGTAGGGCACGCCGGAGAGCTCCAGCAGGCCCTGCAGGGTGCCGTCCTCGCCCCACGGGCCGTGCAGCAGCGGCAGCACCACGTCGACCTCGCCGAGGGCCTTCGGCGCGGCGCCGGGCTCGCTCCACACCACCTCGCGGTTGCCGGGGGCGGCGGGCAGCGCCACCTGGCCCTCGACCGACTCGGCGACCTGGTCGACGTCGGGCATCCGGCCGTCCGTAATCACCATCCGGGCGGGTTCGTCGCCGACCAGGGCCCAGCGGCCCTCATGGGTGATGCCGATCGGCAGCACCTCGTACTTGCCGCGGTCGATCGAGCGCAGCACGCTGGCGGCGGTGACCACGGACACGCCGTGTTCGGAGCTGCGGCCGCCGAAGACGATGGCGACGCGCGGCTTGGCCGCCTGGTTCGGGGTGGTCTGTTCGATGCTCATATCGGCGTTGAGACTACCGTCCGATTCCGGTCATCGGCGTTCAGGCTTGGCCGAACGGGCCATCAGTCCCTTCAGCACTTCCTGGGTCGGGCGGCCGTGGTGGACCACGTCGACCACGGCTTCCACGATCGGCATGTCGACACCGTTGCGGCGGGCCAGGTCGAGCACCGACTCGCAGGACTTCACGCCCTCGGCGGTCTGGCTGGTGGCCGCGACGGTCTCGGCCACCGTCATGCCGCGGCCCAGGTTGGTGCCGAAGGTGTTGTTCCGGGACAGCGGCGAGGAGCAGGTCGCCACCAGGTCGCCCATCCCGGCCAGGCCGGCGAAGGTGTGCGCGTCGGCGCCGAGCCGCAGGCCCAGCCGGGTGGTCTCGGCCAGGCCCCGGGTGATCAGCGTCGCCTTGGTGTTGTCGCCCAGGCCCATGCCGTTGGCCATGCCGACCGCCAGGCCGATCACGTTCTTCACCGCGCCGCCGAGCTCGCAGCCCACCACGTCGGTGTTGGTGTACGGGCGGAAGTACGGGGTGTGGCAGGCCTTCTGGAAGCGCTTGGCCACCTCCTCGTCGGTGCAGGCGACCACGGTGGCGGCGGGCTGCCGGTTGGCGATCTCGCCGGCCAGGTTCGGCCCGGACACCACCACGACCCGCTCCGCGGGGACCTCGGCGACCTCGGCGATCACCTCGCTCATCCGCTTCGCGGTGCCCAGCTCGATGCCCTTCATCAGGCTGACCAGCACCGTGTCGGGGGCGAGCAGCGGCGCCCAGTGCGCGAGGTTGTCGCGCAGCGTCTGGGACGGCACCGACAGCACCGCGAACTCGGCGCCGGCCAGCGCCGCCGCCGGGTCGGTGGTGGCCCGGATGGTCGGCGGGAGGGCCAGGCCGGGCAGGTAGTCCGGGTTGACGTGGTCCCGGTCGATCGCGTCGACCAGCTCCTGGCGGCGGCCCCACAGGGTCACCTCGCAGCCGGCGTCGGCCAGGATCATCGCGAAGGCGGTGCCCCAGGAGCCCGTCCCCATCACCGCGCAGCGGGTCACCGGCCACCCTCCTCGGCGGCGCGCTCGCGCTTGGCGGCGGCGACCGCGGCGCGGTCCCTGGCGGCCCGGCGCATGTCGTAGCGCTCGGCCGGGGCCTGCTCGCCCCGGACCTCCTCCAGCACCGCGGTGATCGCCGCCATGATGTCGTCGGTGGCGTCCTTCAGCACCTGGGCGGTCAGCTCCTGGCCCTGGTACTTGCTCAGGTCGACGGCCGGACCGGCCGCCACCGTCACCTTGTGCCGCGGGAACAGGCGGTACTTGCCCTTCCCGCCCTTCACGCCCCGGCCGTACGGCGGGATGATCTCGTGCGCGCCCCAGTGCGCGACCGGGATCACCGGGGCGCCCGTCATCAGCGCGACCCGGGCGGCGCCGCTCTTGCCGGTCATCGGCCACAGCTCCGGGTCCCGGGTGAGGGTGCCCTCCGGGTAGAACTGCACGCACTGGCCGCGCTCGATCGCCTCGATCGCGGCCCGGAACGCCTCGGCGGCGTCGGTGGACTCCCGGAACACCGGGATCTGGCCGGTCTTGCGCAGCATGAAGCCGATGAACGGGATCGAGAACAGCGAGGACTTGCCGAGGATGCGCGGCGGGCGGCCCGAGTTGTACTGCCAGTGGGCGTAGAACACCGGGTCGATCACCGAGTTGTGGTTCACCGCGGCGATGAACCCGCCCTCCTTCGGCAGGTGCTCCCAGCCGTGCCACTCCGCCTTCGCCAGGGCGTTGGTCACCGGCTTCACGAGCACCGCCGCGAAGCGGTACCAGATCCCGTAGTCGGCGTTGCCGAACCTGGCGTTAGAGCGGCGGGCCACCCCAGCTCCTCCTCGTTCGTGCGGCGCCCCGTTGCCCGGACACCGCGTTCTCTCCTCGCCGGGGCCGACCTGCGGCTCCGGGGCGCCGACCAGTCTCGCCCGCGGGCCGAGTCCGTGTCGAGCAGCCACCGCCGCCACCAGCCGACCGCTCCCCCGGCCGCCGCCCCGGGGCCTCCCGGAACCGCTGGCCAGGGCTCCCCGGCCGACGCCACAATGGCGCCGATGACAGAGGACACCGTACGCCCCGCCGCCCCCGGGTCCACCGCCCCGGTCCCGGCCCTCCCCGAGCGGTCCGCCCTGCGGCTGGGCTGGTCGCTGGTCGTCCCCGTCAAGGCGCTGGCGGAGGCGAAGAGCCGACTGGCACCGCTCGGACCGCTCCGGCCCCGGCTCGCGCTGGCCTTCGCGCTGGACACCGTGGCGGCCGCGCTGGCTTGCCCGGTGGTCGGCCGGGTGCTCGTCGTCACCCGGGACGAGCGCGCCGCCGGGGCGCTGCGCGCGCTGGGGGCGGAGGTGGTCGGGGACGAGCCCGGCGGCGGCCTCAACCCGGCGCTGGCGCACGGCGCGGCCACCGCGGAGCGGCGGCACCCCCGCGCCCCCGTCGCCACCCTGTCCGCGGACCTGCCCGCGCTGCGGCCCACCGAACTCGCCCGCGTCCTCGCCGCGGTGCCGCCCGGCGGCCGGGCCTTCCTCCCCGATGCCCCGGGCACCGGCACCGTCCTGCTGACCGGCGCCCCGCTGCGGCCGGCCTTCGGGACCGGCTCCCGGGACCGCCACCTGGCCGGTGGCGCCCACGAGCTCCTGCTGCCCGACGTGCCCTCCGTCCGCCGCGACGTCGACACCCCGGCCGACCTCGCCGAAGCCCGCCGCCTGGGCCTCGGCCCGGCCACCGCCGCCCTGCTCTGACGCTCTATGCTGCTGCCATGCAGGCCACCGCGTTCACCTTCGACCCCACGACCCGCTCCGGCTCGGTCCTGCTCGACGACGGCACCCCCGTCCCCTTCGACGCCCCCGCCTTCGACGCCGGCGGCCTCCTCCTGGTCCGCCCCGGCCAGCGCCTCCGGATCCGCACCACCGGCGAAGGCCCCGCCCGCCGCGTCGTCTTCCTCACCCTCCAGACCTTCCCCGACCCGGAAGCCGTCTGACCGCCCGTCACCCCCCGCCCCACCTTCACCCCTTCGGGGGACACCGCTCCCGCCCGCCTCCGTGCTTCCGCACGCGCTCCGGACGTTCGGGTGATGCCGACCCCCGTGATCCGCGGCACCCCGCAAGGAGTCTGACGATGCCTCGGACCGGCCGCTGCGGCCGACCTCTGCCCAAGCACCGCGCAAGCTCGGGGACCGCCCTGGAGGAGCACGATCGGGACAGCGCCCCCGCCCACCGCCCGTGCCCCGGGCTCCGCTCATGCGCAGCGGGCGATCTCCTGGGGTTGGTCGTCCGGGGCGTCGAGGCGGAGGGCGGCCACTTCGGGGGTGGTGAGCAACTGGAGCGGGACGGGGTTGAGTTGGAAGGGGCCCTGGGTGGCGGGGGACACGCGGAGGAGGCGGGTGCGGCCCAGGAGGACGAAGGTGAGGCGGAGTTGGCCGTCGCGGGCCAGGAAAGCCGCGGTGCGGTCGGCGGCCCCGGGGCCGAAGAAGTAGCGGTAGGCCTCGTACTGCGTCCAGCCGAGCGGGAGGGTGCGGAGGGTGGACCAGAGGGACGCGAGGGCGTCGGCGAGGAAGCGGAACGAGGCCGGCTCGGTGATGTCCTCGATGGACACGGTGTAGCCGGGCGGCGTGGTCTTCACGGCGGCTCCTGGGGTGGGTCGATTTCGGCCCAGACGGTGTGGGAACGGGCGGTGTAGCGGTGTCCGTAGCGATCGGCGCGGGCCAGCACGGCGAGCACGGCCCGGTAGTCGTGCTCGTCGGGGCCGGTGGGGAGGGTGGCCTCGATCCGGTAGCCGCCGCCGGGGAGGCGTTGGATCCGGGCTTCGGCTCCGCCGGCCGCGGCGAGGTCGGATGCCAGCTCGAACACCCTGGTGGTTCGCACGCCACGCCTCTCCCCGAGGTCAGCTGATCACGCAAAGTAAAGCTAGGCATTAGATTCCACCTGATGCATTAGATTGTCAAGCTGAATCTTCGCCCTGTCCCTCCCCGGACAGGGCTCCCCCTCCGCAGGGAGACGCCCGATGCCCTCACAGGACCCGCCGTACCTCCGCATCGCGGACCACCTGCGCCGCCGGGTGACGGCCGGCGAGTGGGCGGTCGGTGAGCGGCTGCCCTCCCGGGCGCAGCTGGCGGAGGACTACGCGGTGGGCGCCAACGTGCTGCAGCGGGCGCAGGAGGTGCTGATCGGCGAGGGCCTGCTGGAGGGCCGGACCGGCTCGGGGACGTACGTCCGGGAGCCGGTGGAGCGGCTGCCGCTGCACCGCGCGCGGACGGCCGGCGGCTTCCCGGAGTCGGCGGTCCCGGGCGGGACGTGGGAGACCCAGACGGCGGCCCGGACGCCCGCCCCGGCGGAGATCGCCCGGCGGCTGCGGATCGAGCCCGGCGCGCTGACGGTGCACACCCGGTACGAGTTCCTGCTGGGCGGCCGGCCGGTCCAACTCGCCGATTCCTGGGAGCCGATGACGCTCACCGACGGCTCCCCGGTGCTGATGCCGCAGTACGCCCCGATGCGGCTGCGCAACGTGGTGGTGCGGATGGCGGAGATCGGGGTGCGGGTGGTGCGCGCGGTGGAGCGTCCGCGCCCGGCCCGGGCCTCGGCGGAGCAGGCGGTGCTGCTCGGGATCAGCGCGGGCGACCTGGTGACGCTGGTGGAGCGGACGTACCTGGACGACACCGGTCGGCCGGTGGAGACCGCCGACCTGGTGATTCCGGATTCCCGCTGGGAGATCTGCTACGAGCTGCCGGTGGAGCCCGCGGAGTAATTCCGCGCTTTCCGGCGCGGCCGTTCCGACCCGGGTGTTCCCGCCGCGGCACGCCGGTGCCGCCGTTCTGACGGGTCGTCGCGCCGGCGGGTCGTCAACCCGCTCCGGCCGGGCGCCCGGAAAGCCGAAGGGCCGCACCGGCCCCGGCCCGGGCGCTCCGGTGGTCCGGACGCGCTCGGGGCGGGGCCGGTGCGGCCCGGCCGGCCCCCGGCACCGGCTGACGCGGTGCCAGGTGCGGGGCGACTACTTGGCGGTGGACTTGCGCGCGGTGGTCTTGCGCGTGGTGGTCTTCTTCGCCGGAGCGGTCTTCTTGGCGGTGGCGGTGGCCTTCTTGGCCGCCGTGGTGGCGGTCTTCTTGGCGGCGGCCTTCGCCGGAGCGGCCTTCTTGGCGGCGGCGGTCTTGGAGGCCGCGGCCTTCGCCGGGGCGGCCTTCTTGGCGGCAGTGGTCTTGGTCGCCGCGGCCTTGACCGCGGTGGCCTTCTTGGCCGCCGTGGTGGCGGTCTTCTTGGCGGCGGTCTTCTTGGTCGCGGTGACGGTGGCGGCACCCGCGGCGGCGGCGCGCTTGGTGGCGGCGCGCTTGGCGGCGGGGGTCGCGGCCACGCCGGACTTGCCCGGGGTGAGCGAGCCCTTGGGGGCCTTCTTCACGGACGGGCCGTCCTTCGGCAGCTTCTTGCTGCCGGCCACCAGGTCCTTGAAGCCCTGGCCGGGGCGGAACCGCGGCACGGCGGTCTTCTTGACCTTGACCCGCTCGCCGGTCTGCGGGTTGCGGGCGAAGCGCGCCGAGCGCTCCACCTTCTCGAAGGTGCCGAAACCGGTGACCGAGACGCGGTCACCCGCCACAACGGCACGCACCATGGTGTCGAGCACTGCGTCGACGGCCTCTGCGGCAGCCTTGCGACCGCCCAGCTGCTCGGCCACCGCTTCGACAAGCTGAGCCTTGTTCACGTCTTCCCCTTCGGAAACGGGCGCCGGATGATTCCATCCGTTCTTTTCGCACGTTAGGTATGTATCTGCGGACTTTCAATTACCAAACGCGTGAATCACCCTAGTGTCGCAATGGATTTGCGCATGGAGGTGCTCACCGGGGCGGCATCCGCCCCTCGTCGAGGTCCTGCACAAAGCGACTCAACCGCCGTGCCGCCCCCGGGAGATCACGCTTGGCGGTCTCGGTGACGATCAGCAGTTGTCGGGTGAGAGCGGTCTTTGCGTCCGTCGACACGTTCAGCGCGTGAACGCGGGCGTGGGCTTGCTTCAACCGCTCGGCCACCAGTGCGTAGAGCAGGGTGACTTCCGAGTCGGCAGCACCGCCCTCCTCCGCCGCGGACGCGGGTTCCGCGTCCTGGTACGGGGGTTCGGGGCTGTGGTGCATGCAACGATTGTGCCATCTGTGCGGAGTTGCGCTACACCAGGGTCTATTCACGGGTGACGAACTCCCCTGCGAACAACGAAGACCCGCCCCCCGGAGGGGGGCGGGTCTTGTTGTCGGTCCGTCAGAAAGCGGGGGGTCAGGCGACCGGCTGGGTACGGGGCTTGAAGGAGGGCCGCTTCGCCTCGAACGCGGCCACGTCGGCCTCGTTCTGCAGGGTGATGCTGATGTCGTCCAGGCCGTTCAGCAGCCGCCAGCGCACGTTGTCGTCCAGCTCGAACGGGGCCGTGACGCCCTCGGCCCGGACCTCGCGGGCCTCCAGGTCGACGGTGATCTCCGCGGTCGGGTCGGCCTCGGTCAACTCCCAGAGCCGCTCGACGGTCTCCTGCGGCAGAACCACCGTGAGCAGGCCGTTCTTCAGCGAATTGCCGCGGAAGATGTCGGCGAACCGGGAGGAGATCACGGCCTGGAAGCCGTAGTTCTGCAGCGCCCAGACGGCGTGCTCGCGGGACGAGCCGGTGCCGAACTCGGGCCCGGCCACCAGCACGGTCGCGCCCTGACGCTCCGGCAGGTTCAGCACGAAGGAGTCGTCCTTGCGCCAGGCCTCGAACAGGCCGTCCTCGAAGCCGGACCGGGTGACCTTCTTCAGCCAGTGCGCCGGGATGATCTGGTCGGTGTCCACGTTGGAGCGGCGCAGCGGGACGGCGCGGCCGGTGTGGGTGGTGAACTTCTCCATGGCTCAGACCTCCACGGCCACGTTGTCGGTCAGGTCGGCGGGGGCGGCCAGTCGGCCCAGCAGGGCGGTGGCGGCGGCGACCTGGGGGGACACCAGGTGGGTGCGGCCGCCCTTGCCCTGCCGGCCCTCGAAGTTGCGGTTCGAGGTGGACGCGCAGCGCTCGCCGGGGGCGAGCTGGTCCGGGTTCATGCCCAGGCACATCGAGCAGCCGGCGTGCCGCCACTCGGCGCCCGCGGCGGTGAAGACCTTGTCCAGGCCCTCCTCGACGGCCTGCAGGGCGACCCGGACCGAGCCGGGGACGACCAGCATCCGCACGCCCTCGGCGATCCGGCGGCCCTCCAGGATCGCGGCGGCGGCCCGCAGGTCCTCGATCCGGCCGTTGGTGCAGGAGCCGACGAACACGGCGTCGACCTTCACCTCGCGCAGCGGGGTGCCGGCCTCCAGGCCCATGTATTTCAGGGCGTTCTCGGCGGCGATCCGCTCCTGCGGGTCGGCGAAGTCCGCCGGGTCCGGCACGTTGGCGCCCAGCGGCGCGCCCTGGCCGGGGTTGGTGCCCCAGGTGACGAACGGGGTCAGCTCGGCGGCGTCGATGAACACCTCGGCGTCGAAGACCGCGTCCTCGTCGGTGGCCAGGGTCTCCCAGTAGGCGACCGCGGCGTCCCAGTCCGCGCCCTGCGGGGCGTGCGGGCGGCCCTGCAGGTAGTCGAAGGTGGTGCGGTCGGGGGCGATCATGCCGGCCCGGGCGCCCGCCTCGATCGACATGTTGCAGATGGTCATCCGGGCCTCCATGGAGAGGCTGCGGATCGCCGAGCCGCGGTACTCCAGGACGTAGCCCTGGCCGCCGCCGGTACCGATCTTCGCGATCACGGCCAGGATCAGGTCCTTGGCGGTGACGCCCTCGGGCAGTTCGCCCTCGACCGTGATCGCCATGGTCCTGAACGGGGCCAGCGGCAGCGTCTGGGTGGCCAGCACGTGCTCGACCTGGCTGGTGCCGATGCCGAACGCGAGGGCGCCGAACGCGCCGTGGGTGGAGGTGTGCGAGTCGCCGCAGACCACGGTCATGCCGGGCTGGGTCAGGCCGAGCTGCGGGCCGACCACGTGCACCACGCCCTGCTCGACGTCGCCCAGCGAGTGGATGCGCACGCCGAACTCGGCGGCGTTCTTGCGCAGCGTCTCCAGCTGGACCCGGGAGACCGGGTCGGCGATCGGCTTGTCGATGTCGAGGGTCGGGGTGTTGTGGTCCTCGGTGGCGATGGTGAGGTCGGTGCGGCGCACCGGCCGACCGGCCAGCCGGAGGCCGTCGAACGCCTGCGGGCTGGTCACCTCGTGCAGCAGGTGCAGGTCGATGTAGAGCAGGTCGGGCTCGCCCTCGGCGCGCCGGACGACGTGGTCGTCCCAGACCTTCTCTGCGAGTGTCCGTCCCATCGGATTCCCTCCAGCCGGCCGCTCTGCCGGCCTTCTCGTGATCGTCGAGGTCTTGTCCCGTGCCGCCCTGTGAGGCTCGCTCGGAGCGCGACCTGCACGCCGGACCGTCCAGAATGCGGACACCGTGGTGGGGTGCCGTCCTGGGTGTCTCCCGGGCTGCCGACTCCAAGAGTGGCGCTTTTCTCGGAAGATTGAACTTGCGTCTCGCCGATTGAGACTGCAGTATCGAGACATGGACAACACTAGCGGCGTCGGCGTTCTCGACAAGGCCGCTCTGGTGCTGAGCGCACTGGAGTCGGGCCCCGCCACGTTGGCGGGGCTGGTCGCCGCCACCGGTCTGGCACGGCCCACGGCCCACCGACTCGCCGTCGCACTCGAACACCACCGCCTGGTCACCCGCGACATGCAGGGCCGGTTCATCCTCGGCCCCCGGCTCGCCGAGCTCTCCGCCGCGGCCGGCGAGGACCGTCTGCTGGCCGCCGCCGGGCCGGTCCTGACGCACCTGCGGGACGTCACCGGCGAGAGCGCGCAGCTCTACCGCCGGCAGGGCGAGATGCGGATCTGCGTGGCCGCCGCCGAGCGCCTCTCCGGCCTGCGGGACACCGTGCCGGTCGGCTCCACGCTGCCGATGAAGGCCGGCTCCGCCGCGCAGGTCCTGCTGGCCTGGGAGGAGCCCGAGCGCCTGCACCGCGGCCTGCAGGGCGCCCGGTTCACCGCCACCGCGCTCAGCGGCGTGCGCCGCCGCGGCTGGGCCCAGTCCATCGGCGAGCGCGAGCCCGGCGTGGCCTCCGTCTCGGCCCCCGTCCGCGGCCCCTCGAACCGCGTGGTCGCCTCCGTCTCGGTCTCCGGCCCGATCGAGCGCCTGACCCGCCACCCCGGCCGGATGCACGCCCAGGCCATCATCGAGGCCGCCAACCGCCTCACCGAGGCCCTCCGCCGCAGCTGAGGCCCCCGCACGACCGGTGCCCCCGCATCCCGCCCCGGGACGGGGGCACCGCCGCGTCCGGGGAGGGGAGCGAAGGAGAGGCCGCGCGGGGCGTGGTTGCGGGGGCGCGATGGGCGGGAATGCAAAAAAGCCCCGGTTGCCCGGAGCTTGTTCGTTGAGCTTTTCTTGGCTGGGGTACCAGGACTCGAACCTAGACTAAATGAACCAGAATCACTCGTGCTGCCAATTACACCATACCCCAAAAGTACCCCCGACCGGATTCGAACCGGCGCTACCGCCTTGAGAGGGCGGCGTGCTAGGCCGCTACACAACGGGGGCCCTAGCTTGAATGAGTACCCCCGACCGGATTCGAACCGGCGCTACCGCCTTGAGAGGGCGGCGTGCTAGGCCGCTACACAACGGGGGCAAGTCTCACTCATCTTTGCAATTGTCAAGAATTGCGTACCCCCGACCGGATTCGAACCGGCGCTACCGCCTTGAGAGGGCGGCGTGCTAGGCCGCTACACAACGGGGGCTTGCTGCACTGAGATGCTGCGCTGGGGTACCAGGACTCGAACCTAGACTAACTGAACCAGAATCAGTCGTGCTGCCAATTACACCATACCCCACCAGAGTTCAACCCCTGTGCGGGGGTCTTCCTCGGTGTCTTGCGCCTCCCTGCCCGGGCGGCGCAGAAAGAACATTACCCGACGCCCCGCCCCGCTCCAAAATCGATAACCGCAGGCTGCGCGCCGGACACCTGCGGGCCAGGTCAGCGACACGGCCCGCAGGTGTCCGGAGGGGGGCTCAGGAGGCCGGGAGCAGCTCCAGCGCGCTCAGCAGGCGGCGCAGCGTCTCCTCGCGGCCGAGCAGTTCCATGGACTCGAACAGCGGCGGCGAGACCCGGCGGCCGGTGACCGCGACCCGGAGGGGGGTGAAGGCGAACTTGGGCTTGATGCCCAGGCCGTCGACCAGGGCCGCGCGGAGCGCGGCCTGGATCGGGTCGGGGGTGAAGTCGGCCAGGCCGGTGAGGGCCTCGATCGAGGCCAGCAGGACCGGCCGGGCGTCCGCAGTGAGGACCTTGGCGGCGTCCTCCGGGTCGACCGCGAAGTCGGCGGGGGCGATGAACAGGAAGCCGGCCATGGTGACGATCTCGGAGAGGACGACCATCCGCTCCTGGGTGAGCGGCGCGACCTTCGCCAGCAGGTCGAGCTGCTCCGCGGTGGGCTCGGCCGGGAGCAGGTCGGCGGCCTGCAGGTAGGGCACCAGGCGCCGGACGAACTCCTCGGGGGCGAGGCGGCGCAGGTGCTCGGCGTTCAGGTGCTCGGCCTTCTTGAGGTCGAAGCGGGCCGGGTTGCCGTTGACGTCGTCGATGTCGAAGGCGGCGACCATCTCGTCGATGTCGAAGACGTCGCGGTCCTCGGCGAGCGACCAGCCCAGCAGGGCCAGGTAGTTGAGCAGGCCCTCGGGGAGGAAGCCGCGCTCGCGGTAGAGGTTGAGCGAGGCCTGCGGGTCGCGCTTGGAGAGCTTCTTGTTGCCCTCGCCCATCACGTACGGCAGGTGGCCGAACTGCGGGGTGGTGCCGTTGCCGACGCCGATCTCGGCGAGGGCCGCGTAGAGGGCGATCTGACGGGGCGTCGAGGAGAGCAGGTCCTCGCCGCGCAGGACGTGGGTGATCTCCATCAGGGCGTCGTCGACCGGGTTGACCAGGGTGTACAGCGGGGCGCCGTTGGCCCGGACGATGCCGTAGTCGGGGACGTCCTTCGGGTCGAAGGAGATCCGGCCGCGGACCAGGTCGTCGAAGGCGAGCGTGGTGTCGGGCATCCGGAAGCGGAGGATCGCGGCACGGCCCTCGGCCTCGTACCCGGCGACCTGCTCGGCGGTCAGGTCGCGGCAGTGGCCGTCGTAGCCGGAGGGCTTGCCGGCGGCGCGGGCGGCCTCGCGGCGGGCGTCGAGCTCCTCGGTGGTGCAGTAGCAGCGGTAGGCGTGGCCGGCCTGCTGGAGGCGCTCGGCGACGTCCGCGTAGATGTCCATCCGCTGCGACTGGCGGTAGGGGGCGTGCGGGCCGCCGACCTCGGGGCCCTCGTCCCAGTCGAAGCCGAGCCAGCGCATCGCGTCGAGGAGCTGGCCGTACGACTCCTCGGAGTCGCGGGCCGCGTCGGTGTCCTCGATCCGGAACACCAGGGTGCCGCCGTTGTGCCGGGCGTAGGCCCAGTTGAACAGGGCGGTGCGGACCAGGCCCACGTGCGGGTTGCCGGTCGGGGAGGGACAGAAACGGACCCGGACGTTCGGGTTCTTCTCGACCACGCTTTCAGCCTTCATCGCTTGACGACCTTGTTGGAGAGGGTGCCGATGCCTTCGACGGAGACGGCGACCTCGTCGCCGATGTTCAGGGGGCCGACGCCCGCGGGGGTGCCGGTGAGGATCACGTCGCCGGGGAGCAGCGTCATCGCCTCGGAGACGTGCGCGATCAGCTCGGCGACCGAGCGGACCATCTGGGAGGTGCGGCCGGCCTGGCGGAGTTCGCCGTTGACGGTGCAGGTGACGGCCAGGTCGGCGGGGTCGAGGTCGGTCTCGATCCACGGGCCGAGCGGGCAGGAGGTGTCGAAGCCCTTGGCGCGGGCCCACTGGCCCTCGCGCTGCTGGACGTCGCGGGCGGTGACGTCGTTGGCACAGGTGTAGCCGAAGACCACCTCGGGGACCCGCTCGACCGGCACCTCGCGGCACATCCGGCCGATCACCACGGCGAGCTCGGCCTCGTACTGCACGTCCTCGGAGAACGGCGGGTAGGCGATCGACTCGGTGGGGCCGATGACGGCGGTGGAGGGCTTGAAGAAGGTCAGCGGGACGGCGGGGACCTCGTTGCCCAGCTCGGCGGCGTGCGCGGCGTAGTTGCGGCCGACCGCGACGATCTTGCTCGGGAGCATCGGGGCGTGCAGCCGGACGTCCGGCAGGCGGTGGGTCTCGCCGGTGGGCCGGGGGGTGCCGAAGGGGTGCCCGGCCAGGGTGTGCACCACCAGCGACTCGGGTTGCGCGGCGTCCCCCTCGACGACGCCGAAGGAGACCGAGCCCGCCGCGGGGCTCCCTTCACGGACGGAGAACCTGGCGATACGCACAGCCCAGCAACCTCTCGGTTCGTCGGCCGCCCGGACGCTCCCGGACGGTGGCCGGGCCCGCAGTGCCGGGCTCGGCTCGTGCTCACCAGGTTATCGGCGCCCGGACCGCTCCCGCCGCAGGCGGGGGCGCGGGCGCCGACGGGGCGTCAGAGCGTGGTGCGGCGCGGGTTGGCGGTGCTGGCGGGCAGCGTGGCGGCGTAGGCACGGGGCGTGCGGGGGGCCGCGAAGCCGGGGAGCTCGGAGAAGTCGGCGACGGAGGCCAGGGTGGTGCGGCGCGGGTTGGCCGTGGAAGCGGGGGCCGTCGTGGTCTTCTCGGACATTTGCGTCAGCACCTTGTTTCGCTCGAATGGACTTTTGCGCGGGCCCGCGGCGGGGCAGGCTCCGGACAACCCTGCCAGATCGGGTGTCCCATTCCACAGCGGCCGTGACCAAAGCTACACATTGAGCTGTGAGGTTGCTCACAATTGCGCCCGCAAAGCGGGCGGACCCGGCGATTCCGGACCAATGGCGAAATCCACCATTGGGGATATCTCGGACATTCCCGGCGCAAAGCGATCTTCGTCTTGATTGACCCGGACATGGCGAGTGTCCGAAAAGGACCGTATTTCGCGCCCCCTGGCACACGCACCGTGAGACGCCGCAAGCGCTGGGTAGCCCAGGACACCGTGTCGTAACGGCCCTTGTTGGACTTCCCCCGCTGTGCTGGAATGCCACGGAAAAACTCGACACCGCCCTATCTCCGCCCGGCGGGGAAGGGCGCCCGGTCCAGAGGTTGCGACGCCAGTGCAGGGACGTTTCAAGAGGGGCAGCGGCGCCGCGGGTGACCCGGAGCCGCGGGAGCCCATGGCCGGCCCCCACCACCAGGCGGCACCGGCGACGACGGGCCGGGGCGAACGGCCGTTCGGCGGCCGCTCCGAGCCCGCCGCCGACAGCAGTGCCCCGGGCGCGGACAGCGCCCCCCAGGAGGAGGCCGGCGGCCGGTCCGCCGAGCAGCAGAAGAGCCGCCGCGCCCGGTTGCGCGGCACGCTCAACCGCCGCCGCGCCACCGGCCTGAGCCGCTTCGCCATGCGCAACTGGCGCATCCGGACCCGCCTCATCGCGCTGCTCTTCCTCCCCGTGGTGGTGGCGCTCGTGCTGGGCGGCCTGCGGGTGCAGAGCTCGATGGAGAACTCCCGCCAGCTGTCCCAGATGAGCGACCTGGCCGAGCTCGCCCGCAACGCGACCGACCTGGCCAACGCCCTGCAGTACGAGCGCGACGTCTCGGCCGGCCCGCTGGCCGCGGGCGGCTCCGCCGACACCGACCCGGACATCAGCGAGGCGTACAAGAACACCAACGCGCTGTCCAAGAAGTTCAACGCCAGCGCGGACAAGTTCGACAACCTCGACCTGGCCGGCTCGAAGACCCTGCTGCTGCAGGTCCGCAAGGACCTCAACACGCTGTCCCGGGCCCGTACCGGCGCGTTCAAGAGCCCCGACAACATCCAGGCCACGATCACCAACTACGACGTGATCATCAAGGACCTGATCGGCGCCACCCAGGACATCGCGATCACCTCGAACTCCACCGAGCTGATCAAGACCACCCGGGCGCTGTACCAGTTCTCGCTGGCCAAGGAGTTCACCTCGATGCAGCGCGCGCTGATCGCCGCCGCGCTGGCCAACCCCAAGGGTCCGGACATGTCCCCGTCCGACGAGACCTTCGGCGTCCGGCTGATGAACTCCGAGGACAACGCGATGGCGAACTTCACCGCCATCTACGGCGAGAACGAGGCCCGCGGGCTGCGCTCCGCGATGAGCTTCAACCAGGTGGTGGCCGAGGCCGACCGGTTCTCCAAGGCCGTCCTGAACACCAACGGCATCAAGCAGGCCGACGACGTCTCCTACAAGAACTGGTTCGACAAGTCGACCGCCAAGGTCAACGCCGAGCGGGTCATCGAGGGCAAGCTGCTCGACGTCCTGAACGGCAAGGCCCAGTCCCTGCAGTCGGACGCCGACACCGAGTCGGTCATCAACGCCTCGCTGGTCGCCCTGGTGCTCGTGGTCGCCATCGCCGGCGCCGCCCTGGTGGCGCGCTCGATGGTGCGCTCGCTGACCCGCCTGCAGGCCTCCGCCGAGGACGTCGCCGAACGCCGCCTGCCGGAGCTGGTCAAGACGCTCTCCGAGAGCGACCCGCACGACGTCGACGTCACCGTCGAACCGGTCGGCGTCGACTCCGCGGACGAGATCGGCCACGTGGCGCACGCCTTCGACATGGTGCACCGCGAGGCGGTCCGACTGGCCGCCGAGCAGGCGCTGCTGCGCGGCAACATCAACGCGATGTTCACCAACCTCTCGCGCCGCAGCCAGGGCCTGATCCAGCGCCAGCTGTCGCTGATCTCCGAGCTGGAGAGCCGCGAGGCGGACCCGGACCAGCTGGCCTCGCTGTTCAAGCTCGACCACCTGGCGACCCGCATGCGCCGCAACGGCGAGAACCTCCTCGTCCTCGCGGGCGAGGACCCGGGCCGCCGCTGGACCCGCCCCGTCCCGCTGGTCGACGTGCTCCGTGCCGCGGCCTCCGAGGTGGAGCAGTACGAGCGCATCGAGCTGGCCTCGGTGCCGACCGCCGAGGTCGCCGGCCGCGTCGTCAACGACCTCGTCCACCTGCTCGCCGAGCTGCTGGAGAACGCCACCTCGTTCTCCTCCCCGCAGACCCGGGTCCGGGTCACCGGCCACGCCCTGCCGGACGGCCGGGTGCTGGTCGAGATCCACGACACCGGCATCGGCCTCTCCCCCGACGACCTCGCCGACATCAACGAGCGACTGGCCAACCCGCCGGTCGTGGACGTCTCGGTCTCCCGCCGGATGGGTCTGTTCGTGGTCGGCCGCCTGTCCCTGCGACACGGCATCCGCATCCAGCTCCGCCCGTCCGACTCCGGCGGCACCACCGCGCTGGTCATGCTGCCGGTGGACGTCACCAACTCCGCCGAGCGGCGCGGCCAGCGCCCCGGCGGCCCCGGCCAGGGCGGCAAGCCGCAGCAGCAGCGCGGCCTGGCGCCGCAGCCGCGCCAGCAGGGCCGCCCCGCGGGCGACCTGCCCGGCGGGCGCACCGCGCTCGGCCAGGCACCGGCCGGCGCCCCCGCGGGCCGTCCGCAGCTGGGCCAGGGCCCGGCCGGCGGCAGCCCCGACCTGTTCTCCCCCGGCGGTGCGGGCGGCCCGGCCGGCCCGCAGCAGGGCGGCCGTCGCGGCCCCGGTGGTCCGGGCAACCGTCCCGGCGCGCCGGGCGAGGCCCCGAACCAGGGCGGTTTCGGTCCGGGCGGCGCCTTCGGCACCGGCCCCGGCCCGGACCGGGGCGGCCGCACCGGCGGCCTGCCGACCCGCGCGGTCGGCCAGTCGCTGCGCGAGAACCCCGCGCCCGGGCAGTCCCCGGCCGCGCCGCAGTCCCCCGCCGGCCCCGGCGCGGGTGCCCCGAAGGCCGGCGGCCTGCCGCCGCGCCGGGTGCCGGGCGCGTCCGGTGCGCCGGGCGTCCAGGGCGGTCCGGGCGGCGGGCTGCCGCCGCGCCGTCCGCAGCCGCAGAACGGGCCGCAGCAGGGCGGGCCGCAGGGCCCGCGCCGTCCGCAGGGTCCCCAGGGCCCGCAGGGCGGTCCGGAGCGGCCGCGCCCGGCGGAGGGCCGTCCGGGCGGCGAGCCGACCCAGCACGGCCGGGCCGGGCAGCCGCAGCGGCGTCCGATGCCGCCGCAGCAGCCGGCCGCGCCGATCGAGGCCGCCCCGGCCGAGCCGTCCGGGTTCGCCCGGCCGCGCTTCGAGGCGTCCGACATCGACCCGCGCGACCCGCTGGGCCTCGGCCTGGTGGAGCCGGTGCTGCCGGACCCGGTGGGCCAGGGCCTGCCGTCGGCCGCGCCCCAGCAGCAGCAGCGCCGTCCGGCACCGCAGCAGCAGCCGCAGCAGTTCGCGGAGCGTCCGCAGCCGATGGCGCTGCCGACCGCGGGCGACCCGTCGGCCGCCCCGGCGCCGACCCGTGAGCAGGTCCGCGAGCAGGCCAGGTACCAGCCGCAGCGGCCGGGCACCTCGGCCCCGGAGTTCGCCCCGGCGGACGACCGGCAGCCGCGGCAGGCCCCGCAGGCCGTCCGCCAGCAGGCGCCGCAGGCCCAGCAGGCCCAGCAGGCGCCGCGCCCGCAGGCCGAGCAGCAGCAGCAGCAGCGCCCGCAGGGCCTGCCGCAGCGACCGGCCGCCGGTGGTGCGCCGCAGGGCGCCCCGCAGCGTCCGGCGGGTCCGCGCCCGGCCCCGCAGGCCCCGCAGCAGCAGCGGCCGTTCGGGGCCGGCCCGGAGCAGCAGGGCGCCCCGGAGGCGCCGTGGCGTCCGTCGGCGAACGACGAGCGCTGGCGGCGGGCCGAGGAGATGCGCGACCCGCGGACCAGCGGCCTGACCACCTCGGGCCTGCCGCGCCGCACCCCGCAGGCCAACCTGGTCTCCGGCAGCGCCGAGGCCAGCCCGCTGACGGGCCCTCAGGTCTCGCGCAGCCCGGAGGAGGTGCGCGGCCGGCTGACCAACCTGCGGCGCGGCATCCAGCAGGGCCGCCAGGCCGGTTCGCAGCAGCCCGGCCCGCAGCAGGGTCCGGGCGGTCCCGCGCCGCAGCAGCGGTCGGGCTTCGACTTCGGCGGGACGTCCGAGGGCTTCGGCCCCGAGCACCAGGAGCGTTGAGTTGAGCCAGATGATGAGTCAGGCCGCGCAGAACCTGAACTGGCTGATCACCAACTTCGTGGACAACACCCCCGGGGTGTCCCACACGGTGGTGGTCTCCGCCGACGGTCTGCTGCTGTGCATGTCCGAGGGCTTCCCGCGGGACCGCGCCGACCAGCTGGCCGCCGTCGCCTCCGGTCTCACCTCGCTGACCTCCGGCGCCAGCCGGATCTTCGAGGGCGGCGAGGTCAACCAGACGGTCGTGGAGATGGAGCGGGGCTTCCTGTTCCTGATGGCGGTGAGCGACGGCTCCGCGCTCGCGGTGCTCGCCTCGCCGGACTCCGACATCGGCCTGATCGGCTACGAGATGGCGCTGCTGGTCGACCGGGCGGGCGCGGTGCTGACGCCCGCGCTGCGGGCCGAACTCCAGGGCAGCCTGCTGCACTGACGCTCCGTCCGCCCCTTCGGCTCCTGAAGCACCACCCTCACCGTGCCGGACCTCACCGACCCCGGGTCCGGCACCCCATCCAAGTCCTCCGCGGCACGGCGGCCGACAGCCTGTCGGCCGACCGGCCCCGCGGGCTCCGGCCACGGAGGACTGCAGCACAAGGAGGACGCATGACTCCGCCCCCGACACCCGCCGGCGCGTACGGCAGCGGTTACGGAAACGGCTACGGCGGCGGCCAGCAGGCCGGCGGCTACGGCGGTCAGCAGTCGGACGACGGCTACGAGCAGCAGCCGCTGGTCCGGCCGTACGCGATGACCGGTGGACGGACCCGGCCGCGCTACCAGCTGGCCATCGAGGCCCTGATCTCGACCACCGGCACCTCGGCGCCGGGCACGCTGCTGCCCGAGCACCAGCGGATCGTGTCGCTGTGCCGCGAGGTCAAGTCCGTGGCGGAGATCTCCGCGCTGGCGGGTGTCCCGCTCGGGGTCGCCCGCATCCTCGTCGCAGACCTGGCCGAGGCCGGCCTGGTCGCCATCCACCAGCCCGCCGCGGCGGGCGAGTCCGGCGGTACGCCCGACGTGACGCTGCTCGAAAGGGTCCTCAGTGGACTTCGCAAGCTCTAACGCGGCCGCCCCCAGCCGCGCCACCACCTCGGCCAAGATCGTCGTCGCCGGCGGCTTCGGCGTCGGCAAGACCACCCTCGTCGGCGCCGTCTCCGAGATCAACCCCCTGCGCACCGAAGCCGTCATGACCTCGGCCTCCGCCGGCATCGACGACCTCAGCCACGTCTCCGGCAAGACCACCACCACCGTCGCCATGGACTTCGGCCGCATCACCCTCGACGAAGACCTCATCCTCTACCTCTTCGGCACCCCCGGCCAGGACCGCTTCTGGTTCATGTGGGACGACCTGGTGCGTGGTGCGATCGGCGCCGTCGTCCTCGTCGACACCCGCCGCCTCGCCGACTGCTTCCCCGCCCTCGACTACTTCGAGAACAGCGGCCTGCCGTTCGTGGTGGCGTTGAACGGCTTCGACGGACAGCAGGCGCACACTCCCGAAGAGGTCCGGGAAGCCCTCCAGCTGAACCCGGACATCCCGATCATCACCCTGGACGCCCGCCGCCGGGACAGCGCCAAGAGCGCACTGATCACCCTCGTCGAACACGCCCTGCTCGCCCGACTGCGGTGAGCCGGGCCCGGGTTGCCGGGGGGCGCGTACCACAGATGGTTCGCGTTCCCCGGTAACAGTTCGGTAGGCATTTGCCGCCCCGGTCTGACAGTACGTAGCCGTCCGAACCCGGTCCGCGCCAATGACCTTGAACTTTGCGGGACTTCGCCCGCGAATGTCCGTTTTCCCGCTCGGGCGTGCGGGGCGGGGACCTGTTTGTCCGGTTCACCGGCTCGTGTTGAAATTCCTGCTACCCCGTAGGACCCACGCGGGCCGCGGCCCGTCGGGGGGCAGCCGCCGAATAGATCCATGGCCGCCAGTCGGTCGAGAGGTTGTTGTCGAGTGAGGCGTAAGCAGCCAGTCACCCCGCAGCGGCGCTCAGAGCCCCGCCAGCAGGACCCGGGTAGCGGCCCGAGCACCGGCCAGTTCTCGGCGTTCACCGCGACCGAGGACCGCGCCGAGCCGAACCGCCCGGGCCCCGCCGGGTCGGCCGAGCCCGCGGGCCGGGCCGCCGCCGGGCCGGTGCCGGGCCGGGCCACCGAGAGCCGGTACGACTTCCTGTCCCCGCTGAACTGGCGCGTGCCGACCCGCCTGGTGGCCATCCTGACCATCCCGGTCGTCATCGCCCTGGTCTTCGGCGGCCTGCGCGTCAACACCTCGCTGGACGACTACCACGAGGCCGACCGCGCGGTGCGCATCGCCAACACCGTCAACGTCGCCACCAAGCTCGCCGACGCCCTGGAGCAGGAGCGCGACGAGAGCCTGGTGCCGCTGCTCACCGGGCAGGGCGACCAGGGCGAGGTGAAGAAGCTCCGGGACCGCACCGACCAGGCGCTGAAGGACTACAACTCGGTCGTCGCCAAGGTCAAGGACGACGCGACCATGAAGCGTCGCGACGAGCAGTTCCAGGGCCTGGTCAAGGCGCTCCCGCACCTGCGCGACAACGCCTACAAGCCCGAGCTGTTCGCCACCGCGACCGCCAACGCGTACTCGCTGCTGTTCGCGCCGCTGCTGGCGATGGACAACTCGGTCGGCTTCGGCTCCTCCAACGCCACCGCGAAGGGCCGCGCCATCTACGCGATGTCGCTGGCCAAGGCCTCCGCCTCGACCCAGCGCGCGCTGATGCTGAACCTGCTGGTCGGCCTGGGCGTCGGCGGCGTCGACGGCCACGAGGGCGAGGACCTGATCCAGTCCCTGACGGTCGCGTACCGCCTGGAGCAGACCGCGATCGCGGAGTTCAACACCGCCTCCTCCGACGACGAGATCAAGCTCTACTCGGACTCGCTGGTCACCCAGTCCATCCAGGACCAGCGCCTGCCGCTGCGGATGCCGGACGGCCACACGCTGCCCACCATGGGTTCGCTGCTGGCCGTCGGCATGAGCTACGCCAGCCAGCTGTCGACCGCCGCCTCCGACCGCGACGCGGCCACCCGGATCATCAACGCGGCCAGCGCCGAGGGCCTGACCCGCCCGCTGTGGGACCAGGCCACCAAGAGCCACATGAGCGCGCTGCGCTCGGCCGAGTCCGTGCTGCTCGACCAGGTCGTCACCGACGCCCAGAGCTTCAAGGACCGGGCCTTCGCCGACTGGGTGCTCAACGCGCTGATCGTGATCGCCTCGCTGGTGCTGGCCGGTCTGCTGACCGGTTACATCGCCCGCTCGATGATCCTCGGCATGCGGACCCTGAACACCGCCGCGCTCGACATCGCCAACCACCGCCTGCCCGAGCTGGTCGACAAGCTGTCCAAGACCGACCCGGAGCGGGTCGACACCTCGGTCGCGCCGATCCCGCTGTGGGGCCGGGACGAGATCGGCGAGGTCGCCCGCGCCTTCGACCAGGTCCACCAGCAGGCCGTCTCGCTCGCCGCCGAGCAGGCGCTGCTGCGGGGCAACGTCAACGCGATCTTCACCAACCTGTCGCGCCGCAGCCAGGGCCTGATCCAGCGCCAGCTGGCGCTGATCACCGACCTGGAGAACAACGAGGCCGACCCGGACCAGCTGGAGAACCTCTTCAAGCTGGACCACCTGGCGACCCGCATGCGCCGCAACGGCGAGAACCTGCTGGTCCTCGCGGGCGAGGAGCCCGGCCGCCGCTGGAACACCCCGGTCCCGCTGGTCGACGTGCTGCGCGCGGCCGCCTCCGAGGTGGAGCACTACGAGCGCGTCGAGCTGGCCGGCATCCCCGAGGCCGAGGTCGTCGGCCCCGCCGTGACCGACCTCGTCCACCTGCTCGCCGAGCTGCTGGAGAACGCCACCTCGTTCTCCTCCCCGCAGACCCGGGTACTGGTCAACGCGACCCGGCTGCCCGACGGCCGGGTGCTGGTGGAGATCCACGACAAGGGCATCGGCCTGACCGCCGAGGACTTCGCCGAGATCAACGAGAAGCTGGCCGAGCCGCCGACCGTCGACGCGACGATCTCCCGCCGGATGGGCCTGTTCGTGGTCGGCCGGCTGTCCCAGCGGCACGACATCCGGGTGCAGCTGCGCCCGTCCGGCGAGTCGGCCGGCACCACCTCGCTGGTCATGCTGCCGGTCCAGCTCACCATCCAGGTCGGCCGGGTCCCGGAGCCGCAGGCCGAGGAGTTCACGGTCTCCCGGATCTTCCCCGACCAGGAGCAGGCCGCCCCGTGGGCGTTCGAGGGGCAGGAGCGCACCGCGGCCGAGCTCGGCTTCGACGACCACCTGCCGGTGCGCGGCGAGGCGGCCGACAACGGCTTCTCCCCCGCGCTGGAGTCCATGCAGCGCTCCCAGCGCCTGGAGGAGCGCCGCCGGGCCGCCCTGGAGGCCGGTCCGGGCAGCGCCGAGGAGCCGCTGGAGGCGGAGATCCTGGAGTCGCCCTACGGCGGCGGGGACGGCACCGAGGACGGCTACCGGGACCAGTACGCGCCGCAGCAGGGCGGGGCCGACCACGGCCGCCCGGCCGCCGACGCCTGGGGCCGCCCCGTCGAGCCGCGGCAGGCCGAGCCGGACGACGCCTGGGGCTACCGCCAGGACGACGCGGGCCAGTACGACGGCCAGTACCAGGGCCAGTACGACGGCTACCCGCCGGCCGGGCAGTACCCGCAGGACGGCTACGCGCCCGAGCAGTACACCCAGGAGGACGGCTACTACCAGGACGGCCAGTACGCCGGGGAGTACCAGCAGCCCTACGGTGACGGGCAGTTCGGCGGGCAGGCGTACGAGGAGCAGTACCCGGAGGCGCAGTACGCCGACGAGTACCCGCAGCAGCAGTACGGCTACGAGGAGCCCGCCGGGCACCCGTACCCGGCGGAGGAGCTCCCGGCGCTGCCGCCGGCCCCGGCGGACGGGGCCCCGGGCGGGCTGCCGCAGCGCCGTCCCGGCCAGCAACTGGCCGGCCCGGGCGGGACGGGCGGCTCGGAGAGCCCGAACTGGTTCACCGGCGCCAAGGACACCTCCGCGGAGGCCGTCGAGCCGCGCGGCCACGAGGTGTCGGCGCTCGGCGGCTACGGCCCGACCGGCCCGACCGCGGCGCCCGGCGAGTGGGAGTCCCCCAACGACGGCGACTGGCAGCGCGCGGAGAAGCTCCGCGAGCCGTCCAGCGCGGGCACGACCCAGTCGGGTCTGCCGCGCCGGGTGCCGCGCCAGAACCTGGTGCCGGGCAACGCCCGGAGCACCCCGCAGGAAGGCCCGCAGGTCTCCCGCGACCCGAGCGAGGTGCGCGGCCGGTTGACCAACCTGCGACGCGGCGTCGAGCAGGGCCGCCAGGCGGGCGGCGACCCCGGTGCCACCGGAAGTTTCCGGATCGACCCCGCCCAGGGGGCGTACGGTGAGGAACCGCACAACAGCAGCACCGATCTCTTCGGCGGCTCGAACCAGCAGGAGCGTTGAGTTGACCCAGATGAGCCAGGCCGCACAGAACCTGAACTGGCTGATCACCAACTTCGTGGACAACACCCCCGGGGTGTCCCACACGGTGGTGGTCTCCGCCGACGGTCTGCTGCTGTGCATGTCCGAGGGCTTCCCCCGGGACCGTGCCGACCAGCTGGCCGCCGTCGCCTCCGGCCTCACCTCGCTGACCTCCGGCGCCAGCCGGATCTTCGAGGGCGGCGACGTGACCCAGACCGTGGTCGAGATGGAGCGGGGCTTCCTGTTCCTGATGGCGGTCAGCGACGGCTCCGCGCTCGCGGTGCTCGCCTCGCCGGACTCCGACATCGGCCTCGTGGGCTACGAGATGGCCCTCCTGGTGGACCGCGCGGGCGCGGTCCTGACGCCCGCGCTGCGGGCCGAACTCCAGGGCAGTCTCCTGCACTGACGGTTCGTCGGATACCGTCCTGGTATTCGAAAGACCTCATTGCCCGTCCCGAGGTCGCTTCGGCGGCCTCGGGACCGGGCGTTGTACGGCCTTCGCACCACCGGCCACGGCGCTCCCCGGCGACGCGGCCAGCAACGCACCGCCGCACCCTTTGAGGAGATGAACCGTGACACCGCCCGACCACAGTGGCCAGTTCGGCATCCCGTACGCGGGCACCGGCCACGACGCTTTCGGGGTTCCCGGCGTCGGCCACGGTCAGCAGCAGCAGTACGCGCCCCAGTTCGCCGGTGGCCAGTCGTACCTGCCCCCGCAGTCCGATCCGCGCTGGTACCAGCAGCCGGACGGATACGGCCAGGCCCACTCCGGCGCCCAGGCGTTCCCCGGCTCCGACGCGTTCCCCGGCCACGACGGCCTGCCGCACCGCTACGAGGAGCAGCAGCCCGGCGGCGTCGAGGAGTACGAGGAGTACGAGGAGGAGGACGCCGAGCCGCTGATCCGCCCCTTCGCCATGACCGGCGGACGGACCCGGCCGCGCTACGAACTCGCCCTGGAGGCCCTGGTCTCCGCCGCGGTCGACCCGGCCCGGATGGCCACCCTGCTGCCCGAGCACCAGCGGATCGTGTCGCTGTGCCGCGAGGTCAAGTCCGTGGCGGAGATCTCGGCCCTGCTGGGCTTCCCGCTCGGGGTCGCCCGCATCCTCGTCGCGGACCTGGCCGAGGCCGGCCTGGTCGCCATCCACCAGCCCGCAGCCGGCGGCGAATCCGGCAACCAGCCCGACGTCACGCTGCTCGAAAGGGTCCTCAGTGGACTTCGCAAGCTCTAACGCGGCCGCCCCCAGCCGCGCCACCACCTCGGCCAAGATCGTCGTCGCCGGCGGCTTCGGCGTCGGCAAGACCACCCTCGTCGGCGCCGTCTCCGAGATCAACCCCCTGCGCACCGAAGCCGTCATGACCTCGGCCTCCGCCGGCATCGACGACCTCAGCCACGTCTCCGGCAAGACCACCACCACCGTCGCCATGGACTTCGGCCGCATCACCCTCGACGAAGACCTCATCCTCTACCTCTTCGGCACCCCCGGCCAGGACCGCTTCTGGTTCATGTGGGACGACCTCGTCCGCGGCGCCATCGGCGCCGTCGTCCTCGTCGACACCCGCCGCCTCGCCGACTGCTTCCCCGCCCTCGACTACTTCGAGAACTCGGGCCTGCCGTTCGTGGTGGCGTTGAACGGCTTCGACGGGCACCAGCCGCACACCGCGGAAGAGGTGCGGGAGGCGCTGCAGCTGAACCCGGACATCCCGATCATCACGCTGGACGCCCGCCGCCGGGACAGCGCCAAGAGCGCACTGATCACCCTCGTCGAACACGCCCTGCTCGCCCGACTGCGGTGACGGGACGTCAGAAGCGGTAATGGACACGCCAGAAGGGGGCGTGCGGAGCCTTCCGCACGCCCCCTGGGCACTTCCGTCCACTCGCCGCTGTCAGGGCTGCTGATCGGCCCTCAGCAGCCCGTAGGTGTAGGCGTCCTCCAGCGCCACCCAGGAGGCCGCGATCACGTTGTCCGCGACGCCGACCGTGGACCAGGTCGTGGTGCCGTCGGTGGACTCGATCAGCACCCGGGTCTTCGACCCCGTGCCGTGCTGGCCCTCCAGGATGCGGACCTTGTAGTCGACCAGCTCCAGCTTCGCCAGCGGCGGGTAGATCGGCTCCAGCGCGGCCCGCAGCGCCTTGTCCAGCGCGTCGACCGGGCCGTTGCCCTCCCCCGTGGCGACCTTGCGCTCGCCCTTGGCCCAGAGCTTCACGGTCGCCTCGTTGCCCGCGAAACCCTTCGGGCCCTGCTCGCTGATGGTGCGCCAGGACTCCAGCGTGAAGAACCGCTGCTTCTCGCCGCCGTTCACCTCGTCGCGCAGCAGCAGCTCGAAGGACGCGTCCGCCGCCTCGTAGCTGTAGCCGAGGTTCTCCTGCTCCTTCACCCGGGCCACCACCCGGCCCGCCAGGTCCCGGTCGGTGGACAGGTCGTAGCCGAGTTCCTTGCCCTTCAGCTCGATCGAGGCCCGGCCGGCCATGTCCGAGACCAGCATCCGCATGGTGTTGCCGACCAGCTCCGGGTCGATGTGCTGGTACAGGTCCGGGTCGACCTTGATCGCGGAGGCGTGCAGGCCCGCCTTGTGCGCGAACGCCGAGAAGCCGACGTACGGCTGGTGGGTGGACGGCGTCAGGTTCACCACCTCGGCGATCGCGTGCGAGATCCGGGTCATCTCGGCCAGCGCCCCGGCCGGGAGCACCCGGCGGTCGTACTTGAGCTCCAGGGCCGCCGCGACCGGGAACAGGTTGGCGTTGCCGACCCGCTCGCCGTAGCCGTTCGCGGTGCACTGCACGTGGGTCGCCCCGGCGTCCACGGCGGCCAGCGTGTTCGCCACCGCGCAGCCGGTGTCGTCCTGGGCGTGGATGCCGAGCCGGGCGCCGGTCGCCGCGAGCACGGCGGCGACGATCTCGCGCACGCCCGAGGGCAGCATGCCGCCGTTGGTGTCGCAGAGCACGACCACGTCCGCGCCGGCCCCGTGCGCGGTGCGGACCACCGCGAGGGCGTACTCCGGGTTGGCCCGGTAGCCGTCGAAGAAGTGCTCGCAGTCGATGAACACCCGGCGGCCCTGGGCGCGCAGGAACTCCACGCTGTCCCGGACCATCTCCAGGTTCTCCTCCAGCGTGGTGCGCAGCGCCAGCTCCACGTGCCGGTCGTGCGACTTCGCCACCAGCGTCACCACCGGGGCGCCGGAGGCCACCAGCGCGGCCAGCTGCGGGTCCTCGGCGGCCTTGCCGCCGGCCCGGCGGGTGGCGCCGAAGGCCACCAACCGGGCGTTCTGGAGCTCCAGTTCGGACTGGGCGCGGGCGAAGAACTCGGTGTCCCGGGGATTGGCGCCGGGCCAGCCGCCCTCGATGAAGCCGACGCCGAACTCGTCCAGGTGGCGCGCGATGGCCAGCTTGTCCGCCACCGTCAGGTTGATGCCCTCGCGCTGGGCGCCGTCGCGGAGCGTGGTGTCGAAGACGTGGAAGCCGTCGCTGGGACGGCCGTTGGCCTCGGTCATGGCCCTGGGTTCTCCGTTCGGTGGAGTTACTGCTCTTTGCCGGGATCGGAATCCGGCTCCACTGTCCAGCATCCCGCGCGCGTCCCCGGTGTCTCCGTCCCCTTGTGGGGGGCGGTGCCGGTCCGGGGCAAAACAAAAGACCCCTCGCGGGTGCGAGAGGTCTGCGCGCGGGTCTGGACGCTGGTGGTCGCTCCGCGGTCAGGGTGTTGCCGTGGAAGCGGTCACTGCGGACCGGCGCGCCTGCTGCTAATAATCAGCGAAAGCGAGGACACCCTTGGAGTCTTGCACACGCCCCGCCCACGGGCACCGGCGTCTCGCCATCCGGAACGGCTCAGGAGAACCGGCCAGTGTCGAGCTCGAACCCGAACGGCGCGGGCAGCGGCAGCGGATCCCCGAACGGCACGGTAGTGGTGGTGGTGTACTCGCCGCGTTCCGGGCGGCTGTGCAGCACCGCCTTGCCGCTCTTCCGATCCACCAGCAGGTACAGCGGGATCCCCGCCGCGGCGTAGCCCTTCCGCTTGTCCCAACGGTCCTTTGCGGGGTTGCTGGAGGTGACCTCCACAACCATCAGGATCCGGTCGGGCTTCATCCACGAGGGCTGGCCGTCGAATGCTCCCTCGTCGGCGAATGTCCCGTCAGGAATGAACCTGCCGCCCGGAACGATCAGCCCCTTGTTCCCTGCGAACGTGATGTCCGCATCGCACAGCCGGAACACCTGGCGGACGATCCGACCAATGGCACCTTCGTGGTCACCGTCCGGCGGTGGCGTCACGATGATCTCTCCCTCGATGAGCTCGGCCTTGAACCCCTCCGGGGTGTCCAGGGCGAGGAAGGCCTCCAGGAGGACGTCCTCCCGGCTGCGCCAGGCGTCGGCGTCGTACATCTCGGCGGTCATGGCCCCTCCCTCCTATCCGGTTTGCTCAACGAGTGGAGTGTTCCGAGATTATCGGGCCCGGGCAATCCGCCACGAAATGCCCGGGCCGAAGGCAGGTCAGGCGATGGGGTGGAGCCAGCCGTGGGTGTCCGGGGTCCGGCCGCCCTGGATGGCGAGGAGGGACTGGCGGAGCTTCATGGTGACGGGGCCGGGTTCGCCGGTGGCGACGGTCCAGTCGGCGGTGGCGGACTTGACGTGGCCGACGGGGGTGATGACGGCGGCGGTGCCGCAGGCGAAGACCTCGGTGATGGTGCCGTCGGCGTTGCCCTGCTTCCACTCGTCGGTGGAGATGCGGCGCTCCTCGGTCTTGTGGCCGAGGTCGGCGGCGAGGGTGAGCAGGGAGTCGCGGGTGATGCCGGGGAGCAGGGCGCCGGAGAGCTCGGGGGTGACGATGGTGGCGTTCTCGCCCTCGCCGAGGACGAAGTAGAGGTTCATGCCGCCCATCTCCTCGACCCACTTGTGCTCGGCCGCGTCGAGCCAGACCACCTGGTCGCAGCCCTTGGCGGCGGCCTCGGCCTGGGCGACCAGCGAGGCCGCGTAGTTGCCGGCGCACTTGGCGGCGCCGGTGCCGCCGGGCGCGGCGCGGACGTAGTCCTCGGAGAGCCAGACCGAGACCGGCTTGACGCCGCCGGCGAAGTAGGCGCCGGCCGGCGAGGCGATGATCATGAAGACGTAGGAGTTGGCGGGGCGGACACCCAGGCCGACCTCGGTGGCGAACATGAAGGGTCGCAGGTAGAGGCTCTGCTCGGGCTGCTCCGGGACCCAGGCGCGGTCCTGCTGGACCAGCAGGTCGACGGCCTCGACGAAGGTCTCGATCGGGAGCTCGGGCATCGCCAGGCGGCGGGCCGAGGCCTGGAAGCGGGCGGCGTTGGCCTCCGGGCGGAAGGTCGCCAGCGAGCCGTCGGCCTGCCGGTACGCCTTCAGGCCCTCGAAGATCGACTGGCCGTAGTGCAGCGTCATGTTGGCCGGGTCGATCTCCAGCGGCGCGTACGGCGTCAGCTGGGCGTCGTGCCAGCCCCGGCCCTCGGTCCAGCGGATGGTCACCATGTGGTCGGTGAAGACGCGGCCGAAGCCGGGGTTGGCCAGTCGGGCCTCGCGCTCCGCGTCGGACAGCGGGTGCGCGGAGGGCTTGAGGTCGAACGTGATGGGCGCCTGGGTGGGCGTGCTCATGGCTGTCTGTCCTTCACCGTGGGGTTGGGCTGGGCCTTCACCGCCTGGCGGAGGAACGCATGACGGCACGGCCCACTGTCGATACTCGCATCCAGAGGGCCGTGCCGAACAGCCGGGAGGCTGTGCGCGGTATGAACCGGCCCGCCGGCCGGAGGTTGTTTCCGGCCGGTCAGCCGGCTACTCGGGCGGCGAGCGCGTCGCCGACCTCGGAGGTCGAACGGGCGCCGGAGCGCTCGGCGAGGTCCGCGGCGACCGCGGCCTCGACCTGGGCGGCCTCGGCGGCGAAGCCGAGGTGCTCCAGCAGCATGGCGACGGACAGCACGGTGGCGGTCGGGTCCGCCTTGCCCTGGCCGGCGATGTCCGGGGCGGAGCCGTGCACCGGCTCGAACATCGACGGGAACTCGCCGCCCGGGTTGATGTTGCCGGACGCGGCCAGGCCGATGCCGCCGGTGACGGCCGCGGCGAGGTCGGTGAGGATGTCGCCGAACAGGTTGTCGGTGACGATCACGTCGAAGCGCTCGGGCTGGGTGACGAAGAAGATCGTCGCCGCGTCCACGTGCAGGTAGTCGGTGCTGACCTCGGGGAACTCCCGGCCGACCTGCTCGAAGATCCGGGTCCACAGGTGGCCGGCGTGCACCAGCACGTTGTTCTTGTGGACGAGCGTGAGCTTCTTGCGCGGGCGGGCCTGGGCCCGGCGGTAGGCGTCCCGGACGACCCGCTCGATGCCGAAGGCGGTGTTCAGCGACACCTCGGTGGCGACCTCCTGCGGGGTGCCGGTGCGCAGTGTGCCGCCGTTGCCGACGTACGGGCCCTCGGTGCCCTCGCGGACCACCACGAAGTCGATGTCGGGGTTCCCGGCCAGCGGCGACTTCACGTTCGGGAAGAGCTTGCCCGGGCGCAGGTTGATGTGGTGGTCGAAGGCGAACCGCAGCTTCAGCAGCAGCCCGCGCTCCAGCACGCCGGACGGCACGCTCGGGTCGCCGATCGCGCCGAGCAGGATCGCGTCCTGCCCCTTGAGCTCCTCCAGCACCGCGCCCGGGAGGGTCTCCCCGGTGCGGTGGTACAGCCGTGCACCGAGGTCGTACTCGGTGGTCTCCAGCTTGGTGTCGGAGGGCAGGGCGGCGCGGAGCACCTTGAGGCCCTCGGCCACGACCTCCTGGCCGATGCCGTCACCCGGGATCACTGCGAGACGAATGGTGCGAGACATAAATCGGACACTACAACCCGTCCCACGGCCTGGGCACGCACCGTCCACGATCCGGACGCGGCGTCAGGCCAGCTCCACCTCGACCGGGAACGGGTGCTCGACCTTGAGGCGGTCGTGGAAGATCCCGGTGGGCACGTAACTGTTGGTGGACGGGTCCGACTCGTACGTGTAGGCGACCGGGCGGCCGTCGACGTTCTCCACCCGCCAGAAGTAGCGGATACCGGCGGCGGCGTACTTGGGGGGCTTGGTCCGGCGGTCGCGGGTCTGCGACTCCTCGGAGACCACTTCGACAACGAGCAGGACATCCGCAGCGTGGCAGAACGTGGTTTGGGGCCCCCAGTCCGCATGGGCGTCGACCACCATCAGGTCGGGCTCCGGGCGGTTGCGCTCGTCGAGCACGACGGTCATCGAGCGCCACACCTCCCAGTCGGGCGGCGCGGCCTCCAGCGCACTGTGCAGCAGGCCCGTCGTGCGCGTCTCCCACCTGGTGCGCGGGGCGGTGAAGACCAGGCTTCCGTCGATCAGTTCCGTGTGCGGCGGGGCGTCGGGGAGGTGGTCCAGGTCTTCCGCCCGGTAGCCGGTCGGTGGCGGGCGGAGCCAGTCCGGATACGGGGTGAGCGCGGGGTCGTTCATCGGGTCAGCCGCCGTTGCGGGTGAGGAGTTGGGTGCGGTTGCCGGTGGGGTTGAGGTGGTGGATCAGCAGGGCCTCGGGGAGGGGGGTGTGCAGGACCTGGCCGGGGTGGGTGGGGACGAGGACGGGGGTGGCCAGGGTCGGGTCGAGGGGGTAGGGGCCGAGGGTGGTGAGGGCTTCGGCGGGGTTGTCGGAGGGGGAGGTCCAGAGGGTGTAGCGGGGGTGGGTGAGCGGGGGGAGGGTGGAGAGGCGGACCGGGAGGAGGAGGGTGTCGGAGTCGAGCAGGGCGGTGTCGGTGTCGCCCCAGCGGCCGTTGAGGGGCTGGACGTCGAGTTCGGCGCCGGTGCGGGCGTCGAGGGTGCGGGCGACCAGGACGTCGCTGCCCTTGAGGCGGTCGGCGACGACGGTGGCGTCGGGGGTGCCGTCGCCGTCGGTGTCGAGGGAGGCATGGACGGCGATCGGGCCGGCGGGGGTGGCGGCGGGAGCCCAGCGGACGGCGGCGAGGTAGAGCATGCCGTGGCCGTCGACGGCGGCGGCGGCCCGGCGGAGGTTGTGGGCGCGTTCGGCGGGGTCGTCGACGCAGGGGGTGTCGTCGGGGGTGGGGCAGTCGGGCCAGCGCGCGGCCTCGCCGCCGGGTTGCAGGACGGTGAGCAGGTCGGAGCGGGTGCCCTCGCCGGAGACGGCGAAGGTGGCGGCGGTGCCGAGGGCGGTGGCGGCGGTGGCGGCGCGCGGGGCGGCGAACAGCGGGACGCGGAGGGCCGGGAGGGCGGGGTCGGCGGGGGCGAGGGTGAGGCGGCCGGAGAGTTCGGCGCGGTAGCTGCGGGCGTGGCCGCCCTGGAGCAGGTCGAGGGTGGGGTCGGCGGCCCGGCCGAGGCCCGCGCCGAGCCGGAGCGTGACGGTGACGGTGGCGGTGCCGTGCGGCGGGAGGTCGACCCGGGCGGGCGCGAGCTCGAAGGCGGCGCCGGGCACGGTGGTGGCGGACGCGTAGCCGGTGCTGTAGGACAGGTGACGGTCGCTCAGGTTGCGGACCGTCACCTCGCGGGTGGCGGTGAGCGGTCCGGTGGCCTCGACCACGCCGAAGGAGACGCCGACCGCGCCCTCGGTCTGCGCGCCGTGGGCGAGCACGGGGGTGCGGACGGCCTCGTCGACCCGGACCCGGCCGCTGCCGGTGCGTTCGGGGCCGTACACCGGGCCGGTGCGGCCGTCGTGCAGGTAGGTGTCGGTGGCGGTGTCCATCAGGGCCGCCTTGACCTCGGTGGGGCCGTAGTCGGGGTGCGCGGCGCGGACCAGCGCGGCCAGGCCGGCCAGGTGCGGGGTGGCCATCGAGGTGCCGTCCTCGCGCATGCCGCCGGTGCCGGTGCCGGCCTTGGCGGACCAAACGGTCTCGCCGGGGGCGGCCAGGTCGGGCTTGACCACGCCGTCGACGCCGATGCCGCGGGAGGTGAAGGGGGCCAGCGTGTCGGTGCGCTGCGGCTGGTCCTGCGGGACGGCGCCGTGCAGCGGGTTGCCGGGGGCGGCGAGCCGGACGGTGACCGGGCCCTCCCCCAGGGCGGTCAGCAGCCGCTGCCCGTCGGCGCGGGCCAGGATCGCGGCGGGGATCCGGGCGTCGCCGGCGATCTCGCCGAGGTTGTCGCCGTCGGCGGCGAAGAGCGTGCCGACGGCGCCGGCGTCGGCGGCGTGGTCGGCGCGCGGGGCGGAGCCGCAGGCCCGGTCGGGGTCCTTGGTGGTCCAGCGCAGCACCGCGACCTTGCCGCGCAGCCGGTCGGCGTCGGCGGGGGTGAAGGGTTTGCAGCCGTCCGACTGGTCGGCGGGGACGGCGAGTTCGCCGCTCACCCCGGTGTCGTCCCAGTGGGTGTACTTGCTGCTCCAGTGCGCGGGGACGTTCCCGGCCAGCGCGGCGGGGGCGAGCACGGTGATGCCGTCGGCGTCGCCGTGCGGGTCGACGGAGGCGGCGGCGGTGAGCACCCGGGCGGCGGTGCCGGGGCTGCCGCCGACGGCGTACACGTCGCCCTCGTTGCCGGCGGCGGCGACCACCACGGTGCCGAGGGCGGCGAGCCGGTCGGCGGCGAGGGCGTCGGCGTCGCCGGGGCGGCCGTAGGGGCTGCCGAGCGAGAGGTTGACCACGTCGAGGCGGTCGGAGAGGTCGCCGTCGCCGTTCGGGTCGGCGGCGAGGTCGAGGGCGGCGGAGAGCTGGTCGGTGGAGCCGTCGCAGCCGAACACCTTGATGGCGTAGAGCCGGGCGCCGGGGGCGGCACCGGGCGCGACCTTGAAGTCGGCCGGGTCCAGGCCGGGGCGGTAGGGGCCGCGGTAGGTCCGGCCGTCGGCGGTGACGCCGTACCCGGCGGCGGTGCCGGCGACGTGGGTGCCGTGGCCGTTGGCGGCGCAGTCCAGCGGGTTGTCGTCGGGGTGCGGTTCGGGCTGGGGGTGGGCGGAGGCCGGGTCGGGGTCGTAGTCGTCGCCGACCAGGTCCTTGCCGCCGATCACCTTGTCGGTGGGGAACAGTCCGGCGGGCGCGGGCCTGGCGCCGTCGACCGCGCGGTACGCCTCGGGGGTGCCGGGGCCGCCGAAGTCGGCGTGGGTGTAGTCGATGCCGGAGTCGACGACGCCGATCCGGACGCCTTCGCCGGTGTGTCCCGCGGGGCCGTCCCAGACCTTCGGGGCGCCGGTGAGCGGCACCGAGTAGCCGTTGGCGCGCCGCTTGAGCGCGATCGGGCGGACGGCGCGCACCCCGGGGAGGGCGGCCAGCCGCGGGAGTTCGGCGGCGGGCAGCCGCAGCGCGAGGCCGCTGGCCAGGGTGCGGGTGCGGTAGAGCGGGCGGGCGCCGGGGGCGGCGCGCCGCAGTCGGGCGGTGAGGGCGTCCAACGACCGGTCGGCGGCGGCGCGTTGGCCGCTGCCGGCGGCGGCCGCGGCGCGCCGGGTCTGGTCGGGGGTGCGCGCCTGTCGGCGGGCGTCGTCCCGGGCGCGCTGCCAGGCGGTGGCGGCGGGCTCGGTGTCGAGCTCCACGAAGACGGTCGTGCTCGGCCCGGCCGGCTGGGCGGCCGACGCGGGGACGGCGGCGGCCGGGGCGAGCAGGGCGAGGGCGGCGAGGAGGCCGAGGGAGGTGGGGCGCACGGCCCCAAACTAGGAGCCGCCGCCGGGCCGGGCGAGGACGTTCACCCTGTGGGTGACGGTGCGTCACCCGCCCGGCGCAACCGGGGGGTTGGCGTTCAGTCGATCGCCGGGGCGCCGTTGTCGCGCCGGTCGAGGGCGCGCTGCAGGGCGGCGGCGGTGCGGGGGTCGGCCGGGAGGGCGCGGCGGCGGCGCGGGGTCGCGGCGCGGGCGGCGGCGGACGCGGTGGCGGTGGTGGCGGTGGTGCGGTCTGCAACGAAAGGCATACCGGGCTCCTTGGTGCGGGGGCGCGACGGCGCATGAGGGTGCTGGGTGGGGGTACGCCTGGCAGGGGTCGCCTGCCGCACCGCGTACGGGTCGTACGGGCCACGCGCCCCGGCGTTGCGGGGGGTGGCGCACCGTACGACCTCTTCACAGTACGACGAGGAGGCCGTGAGGTCAGCAGATTTACTCGGATTTCCTAGTATCTGAGACGGGATTCCCGCCCGGGTGTGCGAACGGCCCTTCCGCCGCAAGGGCGGAAGGGCCGTTCGGGAGGGCCGGGCGGGCGTCAGCCGAGGTTCACCGCGCGGGCGAACCGGGCGCCGATGGCGCCGGCGATCTCGGTCAGCACCTCCTGGGACACCTCGCTGTCCACGGTGATCGAGGCGAGCGCGCTGTCGCCGTCCCGGGCGACCTGCATGCCCGCGATGTTGATCCCGGCGTCGCCGAGGATGCGGCCGAGGGTGCCGACCACGCCGGGGCGGTCCTCGTAGTGGAAGAAGGCCATGTGGTCGGTGAGCGCCACGTCCACGTCGAAGCCGTCCACGCCGACGATCTTCTGGGTCTGCTTCGGGCCGGACAGCGTGCCGGAGATCGACACCTCGCCGCCGTCGGCCAGGGTGCCGCGGACGGTGATCACGTTGCGGTGCTCGGGCGACTCGCTGGAGGTGGTCAGCCGCACCTCGACGCCGCGCTCCTGGGCGAACAGCGGGGCGTTGACGTAGGACACCGTCTCGGCCACCACGTCCTCGAACACGCCCTTCAGCGCGGAGAGTTCGAGCACCTTGACGTCGTGCTGGGTGATCTCGCCGCGGACCTCGACGTCCAGGCGGACGGCGACCTCGCCGGCCAGCGCGGTGAAGATCCGGCCGAGCTTCTCGGCCAGCGGCAGGCCCGGGCGGACGTCCTCGGCGATCACGCCGCCCTGGACGTTGACCGCGTCCGGCACCAGCTCGCCGGCCAGCGCCAGGCGCACCGAGCGGGCGACCGCGATGCCGGCCTTCTCCTGCGCCTCGTCGGTGGAGGCGCCCAGGTGCGGGGTGGCGACCACGTTGTCGAAGGCGAACAGCGGCGAGTCGGTGCACGGCTCCTTGCTGTACACGTCGAGGCCGGCGCCGGCCACCCGGCCCTCCTGCAGCGCGCGGAGCAGGGCGTCCTCGTCGACGATGCCGCCGCGGGCGGCGTTGACGATCCGCACGCTCGGCTTGACCTTGTGCAGCGCCTCGTCGCCGATCAGGCCGATGGTCTCCGGGGTCTTCGGGAGGTGCACGGTGATGAAGTCGGCGACCTCCAGCAGCTCTTCGAGCGAGAGCAGCTTGACGCCCATCTGGGCCGCGCGGGCGGCCTGGATGTAGGGGTCGTAGGCGACGATCTTCATGCCGAACGCGGACATCCGCTGGGCGACCAGGACGCCGATCCGGCCGAGGCCGACCACGCCGAGCACCTTCTCGCTCAGCTCGACGCCGGTGTACTTGTTGCGCTTCCACTCGCCGCCCTTGAGCGCGGCGTTGGCGGGCGCGATGTTGCGGGCGACCGAGATCAGCAGGCCGCAGGCCAGCTCGGCGGCGGTGACGATATTGGAGGTCGGCGCGTTCACGACCATCACGCCGGCCTTGGTGGAGGCGGCGACGTCCACGTTGTCCAGGCCGACGCCGGCCCGGGCGACCACCTTGAGCTTCTTGGCGGCGGCCAGCGCCTCGGCGTCCACCTTGGTGGCGGAGCGGATCAGGATGGCGTCCACGTCGGCGATCGCGGTCAGCAGCTCGGTGCGGTCGGCGCCGTTGCAGTGCCGGATCTCGAAGTCGGGGCCCAGTGCGTCGACGGTGGCGGGCGACAGCTCTTCGGCGATCAGAACGACAGCGTTTTTGGGTGTCACAGTGCTCACGACAGTGTGTCCTTAACTGTCCGGTTCACCCCGCCGCACGGAGGTGGCGTGCACAGGGCGGGGGAAGGTGGCATGTCGCGTAGTTAGACGCACGACGCTGTGGGCCTGACGCGTGGTTCGGAGTCTATCGGCGGGGCGGTGCGGGGACTGCTCCCGTCCGGCGAAATCACCCGGACGGGAACAGCCTTGTTGTACAAGCGATCAGGCGCTCTCGTCCACCCAGGACATCAACTTGCGGAGCTTCTTGCCGGTGGTCTCCAGCAGGTGCTCGCTGTCCGCGTTCTTGTACTCGTTGTACTTCGGCAGGCCCGCCTTGTACTCGGCGATCCAGGTGTTGGCGAAGGTGCCGTCCTGGATCTCGGCGAGGACCTTCTTCATCTCGGCCTTGGTGTCGGCGGTGATGATCCGGGGGCCGGTCACGTAGTCGCCCCACTCGGCGGTCTCGGAGACCGACCAGCGCATCTTCTCCAGGCCGCCCTCGTACATCAGGTCGACGATCAGCTTCAGCTCGTGCAGGCACTCGAAGTAGGCGATCTCGGGCTGGTAGCCCGCCTCGACCAGGGTCTCGAAGCCGGCCTTGACCAGGGCGGCGGTGCCGCCGCAGAGGACGGCCTGCTCGCCGAACAGGTCGGTCTCGGTCTCCTCGGTGAAGGTGGTCTTGATCACGCCGGCCTTGGTGCCGCCGATGCCCTTGGCGTAGGACAGCGCCAGGTCGAAGGCCTTGCCGGTGGCGTCCTGCTCGACGGCCACGATGCAGGGGACGCCGCGGCCCTCCTGGTACTGGCGGCGGACCAGGTGGCCCGGGCCCTTCGGGGCGACCATGCAGACGTCGACGTCGGCCGGCGGCTGGATGAAGCCGAACCGGATGTTCAGGCCGTGGCCGAAGAACAGGGCGTCGCCCGCCTTCAGGTTCGGCTCGATGGCGTCCTGGTAGACGTCGGCCTGGATCGGGTCCGGCACCAGGATCATGATGACGTCGGCCTCGGCCGCGGCCTCGGCCGGGGTGACCACGCGCAGGCCGGCCTCCTCGGCGGCGGCCCGGGACTTGGAGCCCTCCAGCAGGCCGACCCGGACGTCCACGCCCGAGTCGCGCAGCGACAGCGCGTGGGCGTGGCCCTGGCTGCCGTAGCCGATGACCGCGACCTTGCGGCCCTGGATGATGGACAGGTCGGCGTCGTCTTCGTAGAACAGCTCGGCCACGGGGGCACATCTCCTTGCGTGGTGGTGATGCCGGGGTTCCTACGGTAGGCCAGCCCGGCGGGGGTTCGGCGGTGGTGCTCAGTCAGTAAGACGCTGGTGTCAGGCGGTGCGGTCGAGCGCGCGCAGCGAGCGGTCGGTGATGGAACGGGCGCCGCGGCCGATCGCCACCAGCCCGGACTGCACCAACTCCTTGACGCCGTACGGCTCCAGCATCCGCAGCATGGCCTCCAGCTTGTCCGAGGAGCCGGTCGCCTCGATGGTCACCGCGTCGGGCGACACGTCGACGGTCTTGGCCCGGAACAGCTGGACGATCTCGGTGACCTGCGAGCGGGTCTCGGCGTCGGCCCGGACCTTGACCAGGACCAGCTCGCGCTGGACCGCCTGGGACTGGTCCAGCTCGACGATCTTGATCACGTTGACCAGCTTGTTGAGCTGCTTGGTGACCTGCTCCAGCGGCAGCTCCTCGACGTTGACCACGATGGTCATCCGGGAGATGTCGGGGTGCTCGGTCGGGCCGACCGCCAGCGAGTCGATGTTGAAGCCGCGGCGGGAGAACAGCGAGGCGATCCGGGCGAGCACGCCGGGCTTGTTCTCGACCAGGACGGACAGGGTGTGCTTGGACATGGTGGTCATCGCTTTCTGGGTCCGTCAGTCCAGGTCGTCGCCGAAGTCGGGGCGCACGCCCCGGGCGAACAGGATCTCGTCGTTGCTGGTGCCGGCCGCGACCATGGGCCAGACCATCGCGTCCTGGTGGACGATGAAGTCGATGACCACGGGGCGGTCGTTGATCTCCATCGCCTGCTTGATCACGTCGTCCAGGTCCTCGGGGCGCTCGCAGCGCAGGCCGACCGCGCCCATCGCCTCGGAGAGCAGCACGAAGTCCGGGATCCGGGTGCCCTGGGCGGGCGGCTCGATGCCGTCGTGGCCGGGGCCGGAGTGCAGCACGGTGTTGGAGTAGCGCTGGTTGTAGAACAGGGTCTGCCACTGGCGGACCATGCCGAGCGAGCCGTTGTTGATGACCGCGACCTTGATCGGGATGTCGTTCAGGGTGCAGGTGGTGAGTTCCTGGTTGGTCATCTGGAAGCAGCCGTCGCCGTCGATCGCCCAGACCGGGACGTCGGGCCGGCCGGCCTTGGCGCCCATCGCGGCGGGGACGGCGTAGCCCATCGTCCCGGCGCCGCCGGAGTTCAGCCAGGTGGCCGGCTTCTCGAACCGGATGAACTGGCTGGCCCACATCTGGTGCTGGCCGACGCCCGCGGCGTAGATCGCGTCCGGGCCGACCAGCTGCCCGATCCGCTCGATCACCTGCTGGGGCGACAACTGCCCGTCGGGGGCGGGCTCGTAGCCGAGCGGGTAGGTCTTCTTCCAGTGGTCGAGCTTGCTCCACCAGTCCGCGTAGTCGGCCCGGTGGCCGGCGTCGAACTCGGCCTGGACGGCGACGATCAGGTCGGCCAGCACCTCGCGGGCGTCGCCGACGATCGGGACGTCCGCCGGGCGGTTCTTGCCGATCTCGGCCGGGTCGATGTCGGCGTGCACGACCTTGGCGTTCGGGGCGAAGGAGTCCAGCTTGCCGGTGACCCGGTCGTCGAAGCGGGCGCCCAGGGTGAACAGCAGGTCGGACTTCTGCAGGGCGGTGACGGCGGGGACCGAGCCGTGCATGCCGGGCATGCCCAGGTGCTGCGGGTGGCTGTCCGGGAAGACGCCGATCGCCATCAGGGTGGTCACCACGGGGGCGCCGGTCAGCTCGGCCAGGATGCGCAGTTCGGCGCCGGCGCCGGCCTTGAGCACGCCGCCGCCGACGTACAGCACCGGGCGCTTGGCGTTCACCAGCAGCTTGGCGGCCTCGCGGATCTGCTTGGCGTGCGGCTTGGTGACCGGGCGGTAGCCGGGCAGCGCGGCCTCGACCGGCCAGCGGAAGACGGTGGTGGCCTGCAGGGCGTCCTTGGCGATGTCGACCAGGACCGGGCCGGGGCGGCCGGTGGCGGCGATGTGGAAGGCCTCGGCGATCACCCGGGGGATCTCGGCGGGGTCGGTCACCAGATAGTTGTGCTTGGTGATCGGCATCGTGATGCCGCAGATGTCCGCCTCCTGGAAGGCGTCGGTGCCGATCGCCTTGGAGGCGACCTGGCCGGTGATCGCCACCATCGGGACGGAGTCCATGTAGGCGTCGGCGATCGGGGTGACCAGGTTGGTCGCGCCGGGGCCCGAGGTGGCCATGCAGACGCCGACCCGGCCGGTGGCCTGCGCGTAGCCGGTCGCGGCGTGGCCGGCGCCCTGCTCGTGCCGGACCAGGATGTGGCGGACCTTGGTGGAGTCCATCAGCGGGTCGTAGGCGGGGAGGATCGCACCACCGGGGATGCCGAACACGGTGTCCGCGCCCACGGCTTCGAGCGAGCGGATGAGCGACTGCGCGCCGGTCATGGTCTCGGTGGTCTGGGGACCCGGAGCGTGCGCGGCCGGGTGGTCCCCGCGACGGGGGGTTGCGGCGTGCTCAGTCATCTGCCTGTCTCTTCTCGGGTTCTGCTCGGGTTCGTCCGGGGCGGGCCGCCGGGGGCCCGGTCCGGTCTCCGGCTCTGCCTCAATCGTCCGGATTTCAGGTGGTTGAGGCCAGTGGTGGTGCGGTGGCCAACCAGGATTCGTGCAACAAAAAACCCCTCGTGCCCAGGGCAAGCGAGGGGGAGGCGCGTCGGGCTGCGGTTCAGCCGACGCGCCCGCCAAGTACGAGAATTCGGGTGGTCATGGCACCGACCTTCCTCCCACGCAGTGGCGGGTGTCAAGCTGGTGGGACCGCCGTCTCACCATGCGAACCGCCGCCCGGACCCCCCACCGGGTGCCGTTGTCCCAGGTCGCGTGGGGTGTGCTGCGGTCCGGGGCGGGCCGCCGCGGCCTCCGCCAGTCCACCCGTTCGCGGTCCGGCCGTGAGCAGTGCCCGACGGGCGGCGGCCGCCCGGTCGGCGCCCGGCACCGGGTAGCCGCGGCGCAACAGGGCGCGGCGCAGCCGGAGTTCGTCCAGCGGCCGGTCGAAGGCCAGGCCCTGGCCGCGGCGGCAGCCGAGCTCCTGGAGGACGGCGGCCTGCCGGGGGTGGTCGACGCCGTCGGCGCCGGTGACCAGGCCGAGGTCGCGGCCCAGCCGCAGCGCGTGCCCGGCCAGCGCCCGGGTGAGTGGGGACTCGGCGAGGTCCTGGACCAGGCTGCGGTCGAGCTTGAGGGCGTCGAAGGGCAGCCGGGCGAGCACGCCGAGCGAGCCGCCGCCGGCCCCGAAGCCGGCCAGCGCGGTGGAGATCCCGAGGCGGCGCAGCGCGGCCAGCCGGCGGCCGAGCTCGTCGGCGAGCGCGTCCGGGCCGGTCCGGGCCACCTCCAGGACCAGCAGGTCGGGCGGCAGGCCGGTGTCGCGCAGCACGCCGGCCAGCGTCTCGTACATGCCGGGGGCGCAGATCCGTTCGGCGGCGAGCCGGACGGTGACCGGGACGGGGGGCGCGGCGGGGCCGTCGGCGCGGCGGCGGGCAGCCGCGGCCACCGCCTCGGTGAGCAGCCAGCGGGCGAACCGGGTGGCGGCGTCGCCGGTCTCGGCGGTGCGCAGGAACTCGGCGGGGGTGAGCAGCATGCCCTGGGCGGAGCGCCAGCGGGCCTGCGCCTCGACGCCGGTGAGCCGGCCGCCGGCCAGCTCGACCACGGGCTGGTGCAGCAGCGTGAAGGAGCCCTCCCGGACGGCGGCGCGCAGCCGCTCCTCCAGTTCGCCGCGGCGGTCGAGTTCGGCGCGCATGGCGGGGGTGTAGAGCACCACCCGGCCCTTGCCGCGGGACTTGGCCTGGTACATGGCGAGGTCGGCGTTGCGCAGCAGTTCGTCGGCGGCGGTGCCGGAGGGGCCGTCGGGGGCCCGCTCGGGGCCGCCGGGGCCGGGCTCGGGGGCGGGCAGCGGGGTGTCGGGGCCGAAGGCGATGCCGATGGAGGCGGCGACGCCGAGTTCGGCGCCGCCGATCCAGTAGGGCTCGGAGAGCGCGCCGCGGATCCGTTCGGCGAGGTCGCGGACCTGGGGGTGGCCGAGCCGGCCGCGGACCAGGACGGCGAACTCGTCGCCGCCGAACCGGGCGACGGTGTCCTCGCCGCGGACGGCGGCCTGCAGCCGGCGGGCGGCCTGGACCAGCAGCTGGTCGCCGACCTGGTGGCCGGCGGTGTCGTTGACGGCCTTGAAGCCGTCGAGGTCGAGGAAGAGCACGGCGACGGTGGTGCCGGCCGGGCCCTGGGCGGCGAGCGCGGCCCGGACCCGCTGGGCGAACAGCGCCCGGTTCGGCAGGTCGGTGAGCGGGTCGTGGAACGCGTTGTGCTGCAACTGGGCCTGCAGGCGCACCCGTTCGGTGATGTCGCGGCTGTTGAGGATCAGCCCGTCGCGGTACGGGTTGACGGTGGACTCGACGTGCAGCCACTCCCCCTCGCCGGAGCGGATCCGGCACTCGACCCGGGCCGAGGGCTCGCCGTTGCTGAACCGGGCGCCCCGGGTGCGGGCCAGGATGCGGCGGACCTCGGCGAGCACCCGGTCGACGTCCTCGGGGTGGACCAGGTTGAGCAGGTTGCCGCCGACCAGTTCCTCCGGGTCGCGGTTGTAGACCCGGAGCGCGGCGGGGCTGACGTAGGAGAGCGCGCCGGACGGTCCGGCGATCATGATGACGTCGCTGGAGCCCTGCACCAGGGAGCGGAAGTGCGCCTCCTTGGTGGCGAGTTCCTGGGCCAGCGAGAGGTTGTCGATCAGCATGATGCCCTGCCGGACGATCAGGGCCAGGCCGACGGTGCTGGCGGCGGCCAGCATCACCCGGTCGATCGAGCGGCCGCCGAGCGCGTTGTAGAGGATGGCGACGGTGCAGACGGCGGCGGCCGCGTACGGGGTGAGGGCGCTGAAGGTGGAGGCGACCCGGCGGCGCGGCAGGCCCTGGGCGGAGGGGTGCTGGCGCAGCGGGTGGCGGCGGTGCGGGTGGCGGCGGTGCGACCAGGGGGCCCAGGCGAGCAGCACCGAGCCGGCGAACCAGCCGGCGTCGAGCAGTTCGCCGGAGTGGTAGTCGCTGTGGAACTGCGGGGTGGTGAAGAGGGCGTCGCACAGCACGGTGACCGCGAGGCCGATCATCGCGGTGTGCACGGCGGCCCGGTTGCCGTCCCGGCCGCGGAAGTTCAGGCCGACCACCAGGCTGACCAGCAGGATGTCGAGCACCGGGTAGCCGAGGCCGAGGGCGAGCTTGAGCGGGTCGTCGCCGTCGCCGGCCGCGACCCGGCCGAGGGCGAGGCTCCAGCTGAGGGTGAACAGCGAGCCGGCCACCAGCCAGCCGTCCAGCAGCAGGCAGAGCCAGCCGGCCGGGTTGCGCGGGCGCTGGGCGAGCACCAGCAGGCCGAGGATGGCGAGCGGGGCGAACAGCAGGAAGGCGTAGTCGGCGGGCGAGTCCTGCGGCGGCGTGCGGCCGAGGACGACCTCGTACCAGCCCCAGGCGCCGTTGCCGAACGCCACCATGGCGGAGGAGAGGCCGAACAGCAGCCAGGCCGGGCGGGTGTGGCCGCCGACCAGCACGCCGTGCCCGAGACAGGACAGGGCGGCCGCGAGGGCCGCCCCGGCGAGACCGAAGTCCCCCATCATCAGTGCGAGTTCGCACGATCCCCAGCCGACGGCGGCGCCCGCCGCGTACCCGGCGCAGAGCAGCGCGAGCAGCACGGCCACCAGTCGGCGCGGCAGGGATCGGGCCGGCAGGGATCGGGCAGGGGGCACCGCCTCGGTGGAGTTCAATCGACATCTCCCCCTCCGGCCCTGCGGCCGTACCGGTGTTCCCGCTCCGGACCCTACACCACTGCGGTCACGCACTGGCACGTGCGCTCGACTTAGAGTAATGAACCGCAGGTGGCGTGGAGTCGGTTGGGAGCGGGATCGCCCGTTCGGCGCAGGCGGCGGGCCGCCGGAGGGGGTCTTGACAGGGTGTCAGGCGGCCGTTCCGGCGGCGGCCCGGACGGCGTGCAGCAGTTCGGCCTGACGGTGGATCAGCGGGTCGGCGGCGGTGTCCTTCGCGGCCACCGCGGCGGCGAAGGCGGTGAGCGCGGCGTCCACCTGGTCGGCGGGGTCGAGCTCGATCCGCTCGGTGCCGCCGTCCCGTTCGAGCAGCACGGCGGGCGCCCGGTCGGCGGGCGGGGTGAAGGCCCGGTCGACCCGGAGCCGGCCGGTGCTGCCCCACAGCTCGTAGCTGTTGCGGTAGGCGTGCTCGATGCCGAAGGCGAGCTGGGCGAGCACTCCCCCGGGGGTGAGCAGCAGGGCGGCCCCGGAGGTGTCGACCTCGGCGCCCGGGCCGCGGTGCAGGGCGGCGCCGGCCACGGTGAGCTCCGGGCCGAGGAAGTGCAGGGCGGCCCGGACGGGGTAGTAGCCGACGTCGAGCAGGGCGCCGCCGCCGAGTTCGGGCCGGTGCCGGATGTCGGTGGGCGGCAGGCCGGGGATGGCGAACGCGGCCGAGAACACCCGCAGTTCGCCGATGGCGCCGTCCGCGACCAGCCGCCGGACCTGCTCGTGCGCGGGGTGGTGGACGAACATCACGTTCTCCCGCAGCACCAGCCCGGCCGCCTCGGCCTGCCGCTGCAGGGCGGCGGTGGCGGCCGGGTCGGCGGTGAGCGGCTTCTCGGCGAGCACGTGCTTGCCGGCCGCGAGCGCGGCGGCGGCCCACTCGGCGTGCAGGGCGATCGGCAGCGGCACGTACACCGCGTCGACCTCGGGGTCCTCGACCAGGGCGCGGTAGCCGGCCACCGCGCGGGCCCCGTACCGCGCGGCGAGCGGTTCGGCCCGGCCGGGGTCGCGGCCGGCGATCGCGGTCAGCCGCAGGCCGGGCCGGGCGGCGATCGCGGGCAGCATCCGCCGCCGGGCGATCTCCGCGCAACCCAGGACGCCGATCCTCAGGGGACGCTGGGTTGCGCGGAGATCCGCGCAGCCCAGGACGCCGATCCGCAGCTCGGGCCCGGTCGTCCGCAGCTCGGGCCCGGTCGTCCGCAGGTCGGGCTCAGTCATCCTCGGGGAGTCCGTTCAGGACGGCCAGCAGGGTGCGGGCCTGGACGTTGACGTAGTGGCCGTGCCGGACCAGGGTGGAGAGCTGACCGGGCGTCACCCAGGCGTAGCCCTCGGGCTCCTGGAGCGGTTCCCGCTCGTCCTCCTCGACGATCAGGTAGTCGGCCTCGGCGTGCAGGAAGCGCCCGCCCTCCTCGGAGTGCACGGCCCGGTAGCGGACCTGCTCGGGGGCGGCGTCCAGCACCCGGTCGAGGAACGGCGGCCGGTGGTCGTGGTTGCCGGGGGTGCACTGGACGGTGGGGGCGAGTTCGACGGCGTCCAGGAAGCCGCCCTCGACCTTGGCGTGCGCCAGCACGTGCCGGACGCCGTCGATCCGCCGGGTGAGGAAGGCGGCGACGCCGGGGCCGACCGGTTCGATCAGCGGCTGGGTCCAGCTGGTGACCTCGCGGCTGCCGGCCGTCACGTTGACGGCGACCACCCGGAAGAACCGGCCCTGCTCGTGCTCGACGGCCTCCTCGCCCTGCTTCCAGCCGGGCAGCCCGGCCAGCGGGATCCGCTCGGCCCGGATGTCGTAGCGGGAGCGCTGCCCGGTGAACCAGGACAGCAGTTCGGTGTCGGAGTGCAGCGCGCGGCCGGCCGGGTCGGCGACCGGGGCGCAGGACAGCACGGTGCGGGAGTCCATGTTGACCACGTTGTCGCGGCCGAGCAGGTCGGCGATCTGGCCGAAGGTCAGCCAGCAGAAGTCCTCGTCGAGCGGGACCTCGTCGAGCGCCTCGACGATCATGTTGCGGTTGCTCTTGTGGAAGAACCAGGAGCCGTGCTCGGACTGCAGCACGTCGGCCAGCACCCGGCGCGGGCGGCCGCCGATGAAGTACTCGATGTACTTCACGTCGGCGCCCCGGTGGACCTTGGTGTAGTTGCTGCGGGTGGCCTGCACGGTGGGCGAGAGCTGGAGCAGGTTGCGGTTGCCGGGCTCCATCTTGGCCTGCATCAGGCAGTGCAGGACGCCGTCGAACTCCTTGACCAGGATGCCCAGGATGCCGACCTCGGGCTGCTTGATGACCGGCTGGTACCACTCCCGGTAGGGCCCGTCGTCGACGGTGACGTGCAGGCCCTCGACCGAGAAGAACCGGCCGCTGCGGTGCACCAGGTTGCCGGTGTCCGGGTCGAAGGACCAGCCGACCAGGTCGGCGAACGGGATCTTCTCCACCGCGAAGTCGTTGGCCCGGCCGCGGCCGGCCAGCCACGCGGCGAACTGCTCGGTGCTCAGCCGGGCGCCCTCGCGGGCGGCGGCGGAGCGGGCGATCCGGGCCGCGGGGCCGGGGTCCTCGCGGGGGCCGGCGGAGGGCGCCGGGACGACCGGTGCGGACATCTGACTGCTCCTCAGCTGTTCTTGGCGACGAACTCGCGGACCGACTCGACGATGTAGTCGAGCTGGGCATCGCTCAGGCCGGGGTACACGCCCACCCAGAAGGTGTGCTCGGTGATGATGTCGCTGTTGGTCAGGTCGCCGACGACCCGGTGCGGCCGGCCGATGTAGGCGGGCTGCCGGGTGAGGTTGCCGGCGAACAGGCGGCGGGTGCCGATCTTCCGGCCCTCCAGGAAGTCGACCAGCGCGGCGCGGGTGAACGGGGCGTCCGGCTTGACGGTGATGACGAAGCCGAACCAGCTCGGGTCGGACTTCTGGGTCGGCTCCGGGAGCAGCAGGCCGGGCACGCCGTCCAGGCCCTCGCGCAGCCGGCGCCAGTTGCGGCGGCGGGCGGCGATGAAGCCGTCGAGCTTGGCGAGCTGGCTGAGGCCGAGGGCGGCCTGGATGTCGGTGGCCTTCAGGTTGTAACCGACGTGCGAGAAGATGTACTTGTGGTCGTAGCCGGCCGGCAGGTCGCCCAGCTGGTACTCGAACCGCTTGAAGCAGGTGTTGTTGACGCCGGGTTCGCACCAGCAGTCCCGGCCCCAGTCGCGCAGCGACTCCACGATCCGGGCCAGGGCCAGGTTGGAGGTCAGCACGCAGCCGCCCTCGCCCATGGTGAGGTGGTGCGCCGGGTAGAAGCTGACCGTGGTCAGGTCGCCGAAGGTGCCGGTGGGCTTGCCGTCGTAGGTGGCGCCGACCGCGTCGCAGTCGTCCTCGATGAGGTAGAGGCCGTGCTCCTTGGCGAGCTGGGCCACCTCACCGACCTCGAACGGGTTGCCGAGGGCGTGCGCGATGATGATCGCCCGGGTCTTGGGGCCGATCGCGGCGGCCACCCGCTCGGCGGTGGTGTTGTAGGTGCCGAGTTCCACGTCCACGAAGACCGGGATCAGCCCATTCTGCAGGATCGGGTTGACGGTGGTGGGGAAGCCCGCCGCGACGGTGATCACTTCGTCGCCCGGCTTGAGCGCCTTGTCGCCGAGTTCGGGCTGGCACAGGGCGGAGACCGCCAGCAGGTTCGCGGAGGAGCCCGAGTTGGTCAGGTGGGCCTTGCGCCGCCCCAGCCGCTTGGCGAACGCGGACTCGAACTTGCGGGAGCTCGGTCCGGCGGCGATCCGCATGGTCAGCGCGGCCTCGACCAGGGCGACCCGGTCCTCCTCGTCCAGCACCGCGCCGGACGGCCAGATCTCGGTGACGCCGGGCACGAACTCGCCGCCGCGCTCCTGTTCCTGCTCCTGGTGGAACTTGCGAACCTCGTCGAGGACGAGTTCCTTGTGCACGCTCATCTCCGGCCCTCCATGGTCGTGATGACTGACTGGTGGTTCTCCTTCGGCCACGTCCCAGCCTGGGACGCGCGCCTCGACCCGTGCTCGACACCGGGTTGGGGGCCTCCGGCTCAGCCGGCCGCGGCGGCCCGGTTGCGCGCGTACAGCGCCTGGCACTCCCGGTAGTCCGCGAGCAGGCCGCGGTCGGCGGCTTCGGCGAGGCCCGGCGCCCCGGCGTCCTTCTCCGACACCACCGGGTCGCCGGTCAGGCCGAGTTCCCAGGGCACCGCGAGCTCCGGGTCGAACGGCTGGATGTCGTACTGGGTGCCGGGGACGAACTGGGTGGAGCAGAGGTAGCTGATGCAGGCGTCGTCGGTGAGCGCGACGAACCCGTGCGCCAGCCCCTCGGCCACGTACACGGCGGTGCCGTCGCCGGCGTCCAGCCTGGTGGTGTCGTACTGGCCGAACGTGGGCGAGCCGAGGCGCAGGTCGACCACGAAGTCCAGCAGCGTGCCGCGCACGCAGCTGACGTACTTGGCCTGCCCGGGCGGGATCACCACGCCGTGGATGCCGCGCAGCGTGTTCCGGCTCGACGACGAGTAGTTGACCTGCAGCGGCGTGAACGCGTGCCCGGTCTGCCGGGCCAGCTCGTCGTGCTTGTACGACTCGAAGAACTCGCCCCGGGCGTCCACCCACTTCCGGGGTCTGACACGGTACGCGTCGGGCAGCTTCATCTCCTCGATCTCCATGGCCCCGGGACTGTAGGCACCCCGGCTAGAGCGGTGGTCGCACGCCCGTACGACCAGCGCCCGTCGACCGCTGCTTGAGCGGGACTGCCCAGGATGGGGCCCGTTTCCCTGACGTTGCGACAGTTCCCGGTCCCGCGCGGGGCCGGGACGGAGGAGGTCAACGGTGCCAATGCTGGAGTCTTCGGACGAGGATCGACCGCCGCCCGGGAGCGGGCCGTCCGTGCTGGTGCTGGGCGGCACCGGCTTCGTCGGCCGCCACATCTGCCGGGCCTTCGCCGCGGCCGGCTGGCGGGTCACCGCGGTGGCCCGCCGCGACCCGGGGCCCGGGCCCTGGCACCGGCGGCTCGCGGTGGACGTGGACGCGACGACCGCCGAGGAGTTCGGCCGGCTCGTGTCCGCGGCCGGTGCCTCCGCGGTGGTGAACGCCGCCGGCGCGGTCTGGGACACCACCGAGGAGCAGATGGAGCGGGCCAACGTCCGCCTGGTGGAGAACGTGGTGGCCGGCCTGGCCGCGCTCCCCCGCCGGGTCCGCCTGGTGCACCTCGGCTCGGTGCACGAGTACGGGCCGGCCCGGCCCGGCGAGGACATCCACGAGCTCAGCCCGCTGCGCCCGGTCAACGCCTACGGCCGGACCAAGCTGCTCGGCACCCGCCACGTGCTGGAGGCGGCCGACCGGGGCCGGATCGACGCCCTCGCGCTGCGGATCGCCAACGTCTCCGGGCCGGGTGCGCCGCGCGGCAGCCTGCTCGGACTGGTCGCCGACCGGCTGACCGGGCCCGCCGACGGCCCGGCCCCCGCCGAGCTGCGGCTGGCCCCGCTGCTCTCCCGCCGGGACTTCGTCGACGTGCGGGATGTCGCCGAGGCGGTGCTGGCCGCCGCCACGGCCGGGACCACCGCGCGGGTGATCAACATCGGCCGGGGCGAGGCGGTGGGCGTCCGCTCCCTGGTCGAGCGGCTGATCGAGCTGAGCGGGCGTCCGGTGCGGCTGGTCGAGGAGGCCGCCGCGACCGGGCGCGGGCCCGACGCCGAGTGGCAGCGGCTGGACATCGGCGCGGCCCGGGAGCTGCTCGGCTGGGCGCCGACCCGCGACCTGGACCGCTCGCTGCGCGACCTGATGCTGGCCGCGCAGCACTGAGCGCGACGAAAGGGTGCCGCCCGGAACACCGGGCGGCACCCTTTCGTCGCGCTCAGGCCCGGGCCGCCAGCCGCTCGAACACGGCGACCAGGTCGGCCGGGCTCGGCAGGTCCGCGGTGTCCTTGCGCAGCGCCTCGGCCGCGGCCCGGTACGTCGGGTCCGCCAGCAGGGTGCGCAGCTCCTCCCGGATCAGCTCGGCCCCCGGTCGGCCGGCGGGGACGTCGGCGTGCCGCAGGTGCCGGGCCGCGCCGGTCAGCGCCAACCGGCCCGAGGTGATGGTGAGTTGGGGGATCCGGGTGATCGCCAGTTGGGGCGTGCCGACCGCGACGGCGGTGTGCGTGGTGCCGGGCCCGCCGTGGTGCACGACGGCCGCACAGGTCGGCAGCAGCAGCTGCATGGGCAGCCCCACCGCGAACCGCAGGCCGGTCGGCACCGTGTCGAGCAGGTCGCGCAGCACGGGGCTGGCCGCCACCACGATCTCGACGTCCAGCCCGGCGGCCGCCTCGATCACCTGGCCGACCGCCTCGACCAGGTCCGCGCCGATGGACTTGGCCATGGTGCCGCCCCAGGTGAGGCAGACCCGCGGCTTGCCGGAGTCCTCGTACAGCCACTCCGGCACCTCGCCGGGGCCGTTGTACGGCACGTACCGCATCGGCAGCCGGCGGTCGTCGGTCGGGTAGAGCATCGACGGCGGGCACGGGTCCAGCCAGGCGTCCGGCTCGTCCCGCAGTTCGGCGCCGAACTCCTCGTGCAGCTCGACGTACTCGGGCAGCGGGCCGCTGCCGTCCACGTGCCGCTCGATCCGCTGCAGGTACGGGATGCCCCACTGGTAGCGGACGTTGGGGATGCCCAGCACCGCGGCGGCGACCGGGCCGGCCAGCGTCACGGCGTCGCTGACGATCAGGTCCGGCTTCCACTCGGCGGCGTGCGCGAGGACCGCGGGCAGCATCGCCCGGGCGATCACGCACTGCATGGCCCCCATGTTCTCCAGGAACGCCCGCTGGTTGTCCGTCAGCCGCTCCGGGTGGACCGGCCAGTCGTCGGGCCAGCCGCCCGGTTCGAGTCCGGCGAGGTGGCTGCGCCCGGCGAACAGCTCCTTGAGGTCCTTCACCGCCGGGCCGACCGGCACCGCGGGGAGACCGGAGGCGGTGACCGCGCCGGTGAGCAGCGGCATGGTGGCCACCTGCACCTCGTGGCCGGCCGCCCGGCAGGCCCAGGCCACCGGAACCACCGGGTAGAAGTGCGACTCCCAGGGGAACGTCATGAACAGGACGCGCATCTGATCTCCTCATCCGTGGACGCCGCGCGGCCGGCGGCGCGGCGCTCCCACCGTCCGGCACCGCCCTCGAACGGGCCTCGATTCGGGCACGCGTCAGGCCCCGTGGCCGGGATCCACGGGGCCTGGTCGGGGGTCGGCCCGTTACGCGGGCTTCGGCGCCGCGGGGGCCGGCGCGGACGGAGCCGACGGGGCGGCGGGGGCCGCCTCCGGGGCGGGCTCGCGGAAGCGGAGGAACAGCAGGACGGCGAGCGCGCTGGCCACCGCGGCGACCAGGAAGGCCGCGTCGGCGCCGGTCACGAACGCGTCCAGGATGGTGGCCCGCTGGCCGGGGGTGACGCCCGCCAGCGTGCCGCTGCCCGGGTTGGGGGCCGCGTCGACCAGGTCGGCGGGCAGGCTGCCGGCATACACCCGGGTCATCACCGAGCCGAGCGCCGCGGCGCCGAGCGAGGCGCCCAGCGTCTGGCCGAACCGGATGGACATGACGGCCTGGCCCATCTTCGGCCGCGGCACCGACTTCTGGACCGCGTACATGCCGGTGCCCATGCCGAAGCCCATGCCGACGCCGAGCACGAACAGCTCCGCCCCGAGCACCACCGCGGGGGTGCCGGTGGTGCTGGTCGCCAGCAGGCCCAGGGCCAGCGTGTTGGTCAGGACCGACACCAGCAGCAGCGGCTTGGCCCGGCCGGAGGAGCGCAGCGACCGGCCGGAGATGATCGAGGCGACCACCAGGCCGCCGGCCATCGGGATCATGAACAGGCCGGCGTTGGTCGGGGACAGCTCCCGGGCGTACTGCAGGACGATGGTCAGGTAGGCCAGCGCGCCCATCGAGGAGACGCCGATCAGGAACTGCAGCGGGCTGATCACCCGGAACACCGGGTCCTTGAACAGCGAGAAGTCGAAGATCGGTTCGGCCGCGGTGCGCTGGCGCCAGGCGAAGCCGATCGAGGCGACCAGGCCGGCCGCGGCGGTGCCGAGCACGATGCCGGACGTCCAGGAGTGGGACCGGCCGCCCCACTCGGCGACCAGCATGAAGGCCGCGGCGGCGGCCGCGATCAGGCCGGCGCCGATCAGGTCGGGACGGCGCGTGGTGCGGGTGACCGGCAGGTGCAGGAAGGCGACCACCACGGCCCAGACGAACACGCCGAGCGGCAGGTTGATGTAGAACACCCAGCGCCAGGAGAGGTGCTGGGTGAAGAGGCCGCCGACCAGCGGGCCGAGCACGATGCCCGCGGCGGCCATCGTGACGGCGAGGTTCATCATCAGCGCGCCCATCCGCTTGGTGGCGACGAACGGGATGATCACCATGCTGATGCTCATCAGGCCGCCGCCGCCGATGCCCTGCAGGATGCGGAAACCGATCAGCTCCGGCAGGTTCTGCGCGATGCCGCAGAGCGCGGAGCCCGCCATGAAGATGCCGACCGTGATCAGGTAGAGCAGCTTGGCGCCGTAGAGGTCGACCAGCTTGCCGTACAGCGGCTGGGTGACGGTCGAGGCCAGCATGTAGCCGGTGAACAGCCACGGAGCGCTGTCGAAGCCGTGCGCCGGGTCCAGCTCCGAGACGATCGACGGGACCGCGTTGTTGACGATGTTCTGGTCGAGCATGGCCAGCACGAGCGTGAGCAGCATCGCCGTAGCGACCCAGCCGACCCTCGTCACCCGCTCCGTCTTCGGCCGATCGGCCGTTGTCGCCGTTGCCATCTCGGCACCTCCAGGGGGAATCTTGGCTTGGGAAAAATTTATGACGGATCCAAGAATATGTCAAACCAAAACATGTACTCGGCCGATCCAGGTGCTAGCGTCGAGACATGACCGCAGACCAGGGACTCAGAGAGCGCAAGAAGCTGCAGACCGCCGCCCGCATCGTCGAGGTCGCCCTGCCGCTGTTCGTCGAGCACGGCTTCGACCAGGTCTCCGTGGTGCAGATCGCGGAGGCCGCCGAGGTGTCGAAGATGACCGTGTTCAACTACTTCCCCCGCAAGGAGGACATCGCACTGGCGGGTTCCGCCGCGCACGCCACCGACCTCGCGCTGGCCGTCGCCCGGCGCGCCCCGGGCGAGTCGGTGGTGGCAGCGGTCCGCCGCCACCACCTCACCGAACTCGCCGAGCGCGCACCGCAGTCCGGGCTGAGCGAGCACGTGGTGCCGATGGTGCGGATGATCATGTCGACGCCGGTGCTGCTGACCCGGCTGCGCGAGATCATGCGCCGGGGCCAGAGCGCACTCGCCGACCTGCTGGCCGCCGACACCGCGGCCGGCCCCGACGACCTGACGCCGCGCCTGGCGGCCGCCCAGATCGCCGGGGTCCGGGACACCCTGGTGGAGGACAACTTCCGCCGGCTCGCCGCCGGCGAGCCGGTGGACGACGTCCAGCGCACCGCCGTCACCGCCGCCGAGCTGGCGTTCGACCTGCTGGAACGGGGCCTCGGCGGCTACGGCGCCCGCTGACGGACGGAACGGCGGCACCGGCCGGACCGGGCCTCGGGGAGCGTTCACGCCGCCGAACGGACCAGGCGTTCCAGCAGCGGGACCAGCTCCGCCGGCGCGGGCATCGCGGCGACCTCCGCGCCGACCGCCTCGGCCGCCTTCCGGTACGCCGGATCCGCGATCACCTCGGCCAGCGCCGCCGGCAGTGCCGCCAGCGGGTCGCCGTCCGCGGCGGTGAGCAGCCGGCCCACCCCCGCGGCCGCCACCTGCTGCCCGAACACGGCCAGTTCGGGCCGCTCGGCCGGCAGCACGAGCTGCGGCACGCCGCGCGCGACCGCGGCCAGCGCCGTGCCGTTGCCGCCGTGGTGCACCACCGCGACGCTGCCCGGCAGCACCAGGTCCAGCGGGAGCGGGCCGTGCACCCGCACCCCGGCCGGGAGTTCGCCGAGCCCGAGGTGGTGCTCCGGCGGGAGCAGCACCAGGACCTCCCGGCCCGGCCCGGCCACCGCCGCGGCGATCGCGGCGACCGTGTCGGCCAGCCGTCCGCCCTCGGCCAGCAGCCGGGCGCCCCAGACGCCGAGCAGGACGCACACCCGCTCGCCGGCCGGGGCGGCCAGCGCCCAGTCGGGAACCTCGTACCGGCCCGGGGTGGGCTGGTGCCTGACCGGTTCGGCCGGCTCCGTCCCGGGGACCCGCAGCGCGGGCGGGCACGGGTCGAGGGTGAGCAGCGGCTCGGGCAGGCCGGCCGGTCCGCCGAGTTCCGCGCAGAGCGGGCCGAACACCCGGCGGGCCGCCTCCTCCGTCTCACCGTGCGGCTCCTGGATGCCCCAGCGGTGCACGGCCACCGGGACACCGAGCACGGCGGCGGCCACCCGGGCCGCGTAGCCGAGCGGGTCGGTGATCACCAGGTCCGGCCGCCAGGCGCCCAGCTCCTCGGCCAACCCGGCGGCGGCGAGCCGCAGTTGGGGGGCCTTGCGGCGCAGCAGCTGCTCCCGCGCGGAGCCTCCTGCCGGGTCGGCCCCGGGCGCGGCGGGTACCGGGGCGGCGGGCGCGGCGGTCCCGCTTTCGAGCCGGCGGGTGGCCGGGTCCACGGCCCGGGCCGTCAGGCCGGCGTCCCGGGCGGCGGCCGCCACGTCCGCACCGCCGACCACCAGGACGTCGTGCCCGGCGGCCCGCAGCGCCCAGGCGAACGGTGCCATCAGGGTGAAGTGACTGGCGATCAGCGCGTTGAGTGCGATCCGCATCGGGGTCTCCTCCGTGGTGCCGGGCTCAGCGCCCGACGGCGATCGGGGCCAGGTGGCGGGCCGGGGTCCGGTCCAGGTCGTGGTCCAGGTCCTCGGCGACGGACACCCGGGCCGCGAGGTCGCGGACCACCGCGGTGTACCCGGCGGTGACCAGGGTGCCGGCCGGGTCCGCGGCCACCCGCCAGTGGCGGACCAGCAGTTCGAGGGTCTCCGGGGGCATCAGGTGCTTGTGCACGAGCAGCCCGGTCCCGGTCGGGATCTGCAGCACCCGGTCCGGGTGGACGCTGCCGTCGGCGCGGTCCAGGGTCACGTCGAGGAAGGACTCGCCGTGGGCCGGGCCGAGCGGGCCGAGGCCCCGGCGCAGCCGCTCGTGCACCTGCGCGGGCGGCTCGGCGACCAGCAGGGTGCGCTCGCCGCGCAGCAGGCGGCCGGCCAGTTCGGCGCGGCCCTCGGAGCGGCTGCGCAGGGTGGCGAGCTGGCGGGCACCGTGGCGGTCGAGTTCGGCGGCGGCGGCGGCCGGGTCGCCGTCGGTGGTGAACCAGTGCTCGGAGCCGACCTCGCAGCTGTCGGCGGTGGTGCCGGGGGCGAACAGCCAGCTGCCGCCGAGGCGGTCGATCAGGCCGACCGCCCCCTGCTGCTCGAACTCCATCCGCAGCCCGACCGGGTCGAGCGTGCGGCGGGAGGTCCAGATCCGGGTGGTGCCGTCGGGGCGCACGGCCCAGAACTTGACCAGGTCGGCGTCGCCGTCGCGCTCCAGCACCTCGGTGTGGGCGATCCAGGGGAAGACCACCGGCCACTGTTCGACGTCGGTCATGGCCCGGTAGACCGCTTCCGGGGGTGCGGCGACGGTGATGTCGGCGCGGGTGCGGTGGATCTCGGCGGTGCTCATGCGATGGCCTCCCTCGGGGCCGGTGCGGCCCGGCGGTGTGCGGGTGTCCGCTCCCCGTGGATCCGCGCGGGGGCGAACAGGGCGGTGAGTGCGTCGGTGACGGCGGGGTCGATGCGCAGCGCGGTGGCGGCGGCGTTCTGCTCCAGGTAGGGGATCCGCTTGGTGCCCGGGATCGGGACCACGTCCTCGCCCCGGGAGAGCAGCCAGGCGAGCGCCAGCTGGGCGGGCGTCGCACCGGCCTGCTCGGCGAGGGCGGCGGCCTGTTCGACCAGGTGCCGGTTGGCCTCGAAGTTCCCGTCGGCGAAGCGCGGGTGGTTGCGGCGGTGGTCGCGCTCGCCGAGGTCCCGGACGCTCTCCAGACGGCCCGTCAGCATCCCCTTGCCGAGCGGGGTGTGGGCGACCAGGGTGATGCCGAGCGACCGGGCGGTGGGCAGGATCTCCGCCTCGACGTGCCGCTCCCACAGCGAGTACTCGGTCTCCAGCGCGGCGACGGGATGCACGGCGTGCGCCCGGCGGAGCTGCTCGGGGGTGGCCTCGGACAGGCCGATCCGGCCGATCCGGCCCGCGGCGACGAGGTCGGCGAGCGCGCCGACGCTCTCCTCGACCGGGACCTGCGGGTCGACCCGGGCGAGGTAGTAGAGATCGACGCGCTCGGTGCCGAGCCGGCGCAGCGAGGCTTCCAGGGCGGCGCGCAACGTGTCCGGCCGGCCGTCGACGACGGTCGGCGGGCCGCCCGGGCGGTCGGACCGGACACCGCCGCGGGTGGCGACCAGGACCCGCGCGCGGTCCGGGCCGAGGGCCCGGGCGAGCAGGGTCTCGTTGGCCCCGTCGCCGTAGAAGTCGGCGGTGTCGAACAGGGTGATCCCGAGCTCGACGGCCCGACGGACGGTGGCGGCGCAGTCCGCGGCGGCGGCGGTCCCGTACCCGCCCGACATGCCGAGGCAGCCGAGGCCGATCGAGGACACCTGCGGGCCGCCGCGGCCCAGTTCTCTCTGCTCCATGGCCACACGCTCGCAGCGGCGGCTCGGCAGGTGCTCGAATCGGCCTCGACCGGCCGGGGAACGCGTCTGCGGGGTCAGACCAGCTGTTCGAGGTCGGCGACCACCCGGGCCGGGGACGGCATCGCGGCCATCGACCCGGCGAGCCGGTCGGCGGCCGCGGCGTAGCCGGGGTCGTCGAGCAGGGCGCCGAGGGCCTTGCGGACGCCCGGGACGTCGTCCTGGGTCTCGGCGGTGTCCAGGGTGAGGCCGGCACCGGCCTGCGCCAGCAGGTCGCCCACGGTGAACATGTCGAGCAGCTGCGGCAGGACCAGTTGGGGCAGGCCGGCCGCGGTGGCGGTGAGCGCGGTGCCGACGCCGCCGTGGTGGACCACCGCGTCGCAGGAGCCGAGCACCAGGCCGAGCGGCACCGGGTCGACCATCCGGACGTTGGCGGGCACCGGCCCGATCTCGGCCCGGTACTTCTCCTCGACGGTGGCCAGCGCCTCGGTGTCCGGCAGGCCGTCGAAGGCCTCCAGGATGCGGCGCACGTGCGGCACGCCGTTCAGCCGCATGGTGTGGCTGCCGAGGGTGACCACGACCCGGCGGGCGGCGGGCTTCGGGGCCCACAGCCAGGCGGGGGCCGTGCCGCTGCCGTTGAACGTGACGTACCGGATCGGCGTGCCCGGGGACTCCGGCGCCTGCAGCTCGGGCGGCGTCGGGTCGAGCATCACGGCGGGGTCCGGCAGCCCGTCGAGGCCGAGCCGGCGGCAGAGCGGTCCGAGTGCCTCGCGGGCCGAGTCGAGGGCCGCCGAGGACATCCGGTCGGTGCCCCAGCGCTGCTGCACCACCGGAACGCCCAGCACGCCGCCGACGATCAGCGAGGTGTACTCGACCATGTCGGCGACGATCAGGTCGGGCCGGTAGGCGCGGGCGAACTCCAGGTACTGCGGCAGCAGGTACTTGGCGTGCACCACCCAGACCCGGGTACCGGCGACCAGGTCGTCCCGGTCGGGGCGGCCCTTCGTGTCGATCAGCCGCTTGCCCGGCGGGAGCAGCGCGCCGAGCGCGAACACCGCGTCGTTCCAGTCGCCGATCGTCACGGTCGGCAGTCCGGCCGCGTGCGCGGTCGCCGCGATGTCGGGCTGGCCGGCCACCACGACCTCGTGCCCGGCCTGCCGGAAGGCCCAGGCGGTGGTGACCAGGGTGGAGAAGTGGGTCGGCACGGGCGTGGTCAGGAAAAGGACGCGCATCGATACTCCTGTGGTCGGGATGGTCGGGGGTCAGCCGCCGGAGACGAGCCGCTCCAGCTCGGCGACGACCTGGGCGGGCTCGGGCTGCTCCAGCACCGTGCGGCGCAGCTCGTCGGCGGCCTTGGCGTACACGGCCTCGTCGAGCAGCCCGGTCAGGGCCCGTACCACCCGGTCCGGGTCGTCCTGCTCGGCGGCGGTGTCCAGGCTCAGGCCGGCGCCCGCCGCCACGACCCGGTCGGCCGCCTCGAACTGGTGCATGAACTGCGGCAGCACCAGCTGCGGCAGGCCCGCCGCGGCGGCGGCCAGCGTGCTCGCGCCGTCGCCGAGGTGCACTGCGGCGGCGCAGCCGGCCAGTGCGCCGGCCTCCCGCACCGGCCCCACCGCCCGGACGCCGGCCGGAAGTTCGCCGAACCGGTGGAGGGCGTCGGGGGTGAGGGCGAGAACGGGTTCGAGGCCGGGTGCGGCGGCCAGCGCGACGAGCACGGCGTGCAGCAGCGGGCCGGTGCGCAGATCGAGGTTCTGGCCGTCGAAGGCGACGGCGATCCGGCGGACGCCCGCGGCCGGTGCCGGGGCGGCCGACCCGGCGGCGGGGGCGGGCAGGTACCGGATCGGGGTGGCGGCCTCGGCCTCCGGGTCCTGCAGGCCGACCGGCCACGGGTCGAGGATCAGGTCGGGCGCGGGGAGGCCCGGCAGGCCGAGGCGGTCGGCCAGGCCCCCGAGGAAGACGCCGGCCCGGAACCGGGTGACCGCCCCGCCCGGGTCGACGCCCCAGCGGTGCTCCACCACCGGAACGCCGAGCGCGGCGCCCACCAGCGGGGCGGAGAAGTCGAGTTGGCTGCCGACCACCAGGTCCGGCCGCCATTCCCGGGCCGTCTCCAGGTACCGGGGCGTCAGGTAGCGGGCGTGCACCACCAGGGCCCGCACGCCCTCGACGGTGGCGGCGGCGCCGGCCCGCCCCAGCGCCTCCAGCGGTCGCGGCCCGTCCGGCAGCCCGGACAGCACCACGTCCTCCTGGTGGTAGGGGCCGCCGACGGCGGCGAACTCCAGTCCGGCGTCCTCGGCGGTCGCCGCCACGTCCGGCTGCCCGGTCAGCAGGACCTCGTGCCCGGCCGCCCGCAGGGCGTCGGCCAGCGGCAGCATCGGTGCGAGGTGGCTCGGGACCGGGGTGGTGATCATCAGTACGCGCATCTGCGCTCCTCGTGGTCGGGTGGCTGCGGCGGCCGCCCCGCGCGGGCGGGGCGGCCTGCCGTCGCGGGCGTGGGATCGGAGCGGCCGGGCCGGGGCGGCACCGGGCCGACGGGTCGTCGGACCGGTGTCCGTCGGACGGGTGTCCGCCGGAGCGGCGGGCGGCCGGAGCGGAGGCCCGGTGCGGTCAGACCGTCAGCCGCCGGTCCGCGCCGGCGGCGGCCGGGGCGCCGGGTCCGCCGGCCGCCGGACGGGGCGGGAGGACGCCGAGCCGGGCGAACGCCTCGGCGGGTGGCGCGGCGTCCAGGCCGGGGCCCGACGCGGCCAGGTAACCGTCGGGTCGGACCAGCAGCCAGCCGCCCGCGGGGACGCCGAGGTCGGCGGCGAGCGTGCCGTCCGGGTCGGCCAGCGGCCCGGGTGCGTCGCTGCCGGTGCCGTCGGGGACCAGGGCGCGGACCCGGACGGCCGGGTGCTCGGCGGCCAGCCGGTGCAGCGCCGCGTGCTGGGTGGGAACCGCGCGGACCAGCAGGGTCCAGCCGGGGGTGCGCAGTTCGTCCAGCAGGGCGGCCCAGGCGGGGGTCGGGTCGGTGACCCGGGCGACCCGGGCCCCGGGGCCGGGGCCGGCGGGTGCGGCGGGCAGCGCGAGCGGGCCGTCGGCGTAGGACAGGTCGAGCGCCGACATGCCGCCCATGATCTTGCGTTCGATCTTCGACTTGAGCGGCCGGACCGAGCGGACCACGGTGAACAGGGTGCGCAGCGCCGCGGCGGCCTTCCGGCTGCGCAGCTGCACCAGCATGGTCGCCATCCGGGTCGACTTCAGCAGGGTCGCGCCGACCGGGACGCGCTCGGCGCTGTAGCTGTCGAGCAGGGTCTCGGCGGCCTCGCCGCGGATCACCGCGGCGAGCTTCCAGGACAGGTTGACGGCGTCCTGGACGCCGGTGTTCATGCCCTGGCCGGAGGCGGGGCTGTGCACGTGGGCGGCGTCGCCGGCCAGGAACACCCGGCCGCTGCGCATCTGCTCGATCATCCGCTGCTGGATGGTGAACACCGAGATCCAGCTGGGGTCCTCGACCCGGACGGGGCGCCCGGTGCCGGCCTCGATCTTGGCGGCGAAGCGGTCCGCGACGGCCCGGTCGCCGGGGTTGGTGGCGTCGGCGGTGTCCAGCAGCCGCCACTTGCCGGGGGCCGGGAAGGGCACCATCATCACGGTGCCGGCGGGGGTGCGCATCCAGTGGATGCTGTCCCGGGGCAGGTCGCAGTCGACCACCGCGTCGGCGATCAGCCAGGTCTCGCTGCTCTCGCCGATCAGCGGCAGGCCGAGCTGCTTGCGGACGGTGCTGTGGCCGCCGTCGCAGCCGACCAGCCAGCCGGCGTCGACCTCCTCGGTGCGGCCGTCGGCGTGCTCCAGCACGGCCCGGACGCCGCCTTGGCCGCGGTCCTCGAACCGGGCCAGCCGCACGCCCCACTCGACCTCGACGCCGCGCCGGGCGGCGGCGGTGCGCAGCACCTCCTCGGTGACCACCTGGTCGACCATCAGCGTGAACGGGAACCGGGTCGGCAGCCGGCTGTAGTCGGTGTCGAAGCGGACCAGCCGGCGGCCGTTCTGGTGCAGGGTGAAGTGCTCGACCCGCTGGCCCCGCGGCAGCAGCTCGTCCAGCACGCCGAGCTGGTCGTAGACCTCCAGGGTGCGGGCGTGGGTGGCCAGCGCCCGGCTGGTGGTGGCCGGGCCGGCGGCGGCGTCGACCAGCCGGACGGTGACGCCGTGCCGGGCGAGTTCGTGGGCGGCGGTCAGGCCGACCGGCCCGGCGCCGACGACCAGGACCTGGACGCTGCTCACCGGCGCTCCTCCAGGCCGTCCTTGACCGCCTTCCACCAGCCCGGGTTGTCGCGGTACCAGTCGACGGTCTCGGCCAGGCCCTGCGCGAACGGGATGCGCGGCTCGTAGCCGAGCTCGGCCCGGATCTTGCCCTCGTCCAGCGAGTAGCGCAGGTCGTGGCCCTTGCGGTCGGCGACCCGGCGGACCGAGCTCCAGTCGGCGCCGAGGCGGGCCAGCAGCAGTTCGGTGATCTGCCGGTTGGTCTGCTCGTTGCCGCCGCCGATGTTGTAGACCTCGCCGGCCCGGCCGCCGGTCAGCACCAGCTGGATCGCCCGGCAGTGGTCGTCGACGTGCAGCCACTCGCGGATGTTCAGGCCCTCGCCGTACAGCGGGACCTGCTTGCCCTCCAGCAGGTTCGTGACGAACAGCGGGATGAGCTTCTCCGGGTGCTGGTACGGCCCGTAGTTGTTGGAGCAGCGGGTGATCGACACGTTCAGCCCGTGGGTGCGCCAGTAGGCGCGGGCGATCAGGTCGGAGCCGGCCTTGGACGCGGCGTACGGGGAGTTCGGCAGCAGTGGCCACTCCTCGGTCCAGGAGCCCTCGTCGATGGTGCCGTACACCTCGTCGGTGGAGACGTGCACGACCCGGGGGACGCCGGTGCGCAGCGCCGCCTCCATCACGTTCTGGGTGCCGCCGACGTTGGTGCGGACGAACTCGGCCGCGGACTCCAGCGAGCGGTCGACGTGCGACTCGGCGGCGAAGTGCACCACGGCGTCGTGGCCGGGGAACAGCTCCAGCAGCAGGTCGAGGTCGCAGATGTCGCCCTGGACGAAGTCGAGCCGGGGGCCGGCGGCCGGGAGGTTGTCCCGGTTGCCGGCGTAGGTGAGCTTGTCGAGGACGGTGACCCGGGCGTCCTCGTAGCCCGGGTAGCCGCCCGCGAGCAGCGTCCGCACGTAGTGCGAACCGATGAAACCGGCACCGCCGGTGACCAGGATCCTCATGCCGCCACCTCGACCTGGGTGTGATCGCCGACCACCAGGCGGTGGTGGCGCAGTGCGCTGTGCACGCTGGTGACGGCCGCGGAGCGGCCGATCAGCGAGCCGTGGATGCCGCTGACGCCGCGCACGGACGCGCCGTCGAGGGCGATGGAGTACGACACGTGGGTGTCGCGCAGGACGCAGTCCTTGCCGATCGAGGTGTGCGGGCCGATGTGGCTGTCCTCCACCACGCTGCCCGCACCGACCACGGCCGGGCCCTCGATCCGCGAGCGGACCACCTTGGCGCCGGGCTCGACCAGCACCTCGCCGATCAGTTCGCTGTCCGCGTCGACCTCGCCGGCCACCGACCGGCGCAGCCCTTCGAGCAGTTCGCGGTTGCAGTCCAGGACGTCGTCGACCCGGCCGGTGTCCTTCCAGTATCCCCGGTACTCGCTGGCCCGGACCGGGGCGCCGGCGGTGACCAGCCACTGGATGGCGTCGGTGATCTCCAGCTCGCCGCGCGGGCTGGGCTCGATCGCGTCGACGGCCAGGTGGATCGCCGGGGTGAAGAAGTAGACGCCGATCAGCGCCAGGTCGCTGCGCGGCTGCTGGGGCTTCTCGACCAGCCGCTGCACGGCCCCGTCCGGGCCGACCTCGGCCACGCCGAACGCCCGCGGGTCGTCCACCTTGTGGACCACCACCTGGGCGGCCGGGCGGCCGGCCCGGAACTCCTCGGCGACCTCGGCGATCCCGTTCGGGAGCATGTTGTCGCCGAGGTACATCACGAAGTCCTCGTCGCCGAGGAACTCGCGGGCGACGGTGACGGTGTGGGCCAGGCCGAGCGGCTGCTCCTGGTGCAGGTAGGTGATGCGCACCCCGAGCCGGGAGCCGTCGCCCAGCACGGCCTCGATCTCCGGGCGCCGCTCGCCGACGATCACGCCGATCTCGGTGACCCCGATCTCGCGGATGTTCTCCAGCACGTGTTCCAGCACCGGGCGGTTGGCGATCGGGATGAGCTGCTTGGGCATCGAATAGGTGAACGGACGCAGACGGGTACCAGACCCGCCCGACAGCACCAGAGCCTTCATCGGGATTCCTCTTCCTCAACGGTCAATGGCGCGGACAGCCCGGAGGATGGGAGCGGCCGGTGGAGAATCCCTCGAATCCGGCCGCCAGGACGGGTCGGCCCGGCGGTGGGGCGGTGCCGGGCCGCCGCCGGGGCGGGTCCCTCCCGGTTCCGGGGCGGGCTCCAGCAGGACTCGAGCGAATCCCGGGCAGGTCCCGTCACGCATGGGTGATCCTGACGGCATGTCCGCCACCACGCCCCCGAGCGGGGCGCAACTCCCGCCCCGGTCACGGCACCTGAGGCCGCCCGAGCATCCCGTCGACCCGCGCGCGGTGCGCTACTGGCGGCTGCGCGCCCTGGCCGGCTGGCTGTCGGCCGCCGCCGCGCAGGTCGTGCTGCTGGTGCTGCTGCCGTCCTGGGCGCCGGGCGCCCGGGCCGCCGGGCTGGCCCTGACCGTCCTGCTCGGCGCCGCCCACCTGGTGGTGATGCCGCGCCGCCGGTTCGCCGTGCACCGCTGGGAGACCACCGACCGGGCGATCTACACCCGGACCGGCTGGCTGGTCGAGGAGCGCCGGATCGCCCCGATCGCCCGGGTGCAGACCATCGACCACGAACGCGGGCCGCTGGAGCGCTTCCTGGGGCTGACCACCGTCACCGTCACCACCGCCTCCTCGGCCGGGCCGCTGCGGATCTCCGGCCTGGACGAGGACACCGCGGCCCGGCTCACCGCCGAACTGACCGACGCCGCCCGGTCCGCCGGGGCGGGGGACGCCACGTGAGCGCCCCGGACGCCCCGCCCGCCGGGTCCGCGGCGGGGACGCCGACGGGCCCGTCGGCCGACGCCGACGACGGCTGGCGGCGGCTGACCCCGCTGATGCTGCTGGTCCACCCGGTGCGCGAAGTGATCAAGGTGGTCCCGCTGGTGGTGCCGGCCTACCTGTTCGGCCGCAGCTTCGGGCACCACAACAACTGGGCGTTCGTGGTGACCGGGCTCGCCGTCGGGGCCGGCCTGCTGCGCTGGTGGACCACCCGCTACCGGGTGCGGCCCGGCCTGGTGGAGCTGCGGCACGGCCTGCTGGTGCGCCGTCACGTCGCGGTGCCGGCGGACCGGGTGCGCACCGTGGACCTGCACGCGGCCGCCACCCACCGGCTGCTCGGCCTGATGACCGTCACGGTCGGCACCGGCGAGGCCGCGGCGCGGCGCGGCGACCGGCTGAAGCTGGACGCGCTGCGCCGCCCGGAGGCGTTGGCGCTGCGCGAGCAGCTGCTCGGCGGCGGGGCCGCGGTCGAGGACGCGGCGACGGCCGGTCCGGCCCGGGCCGGCGGCACCGTGCTGCTGCGCTTCTCGCCCGGCTGGCTGCGCTACGCGCCGTTCGCGCTGACCGGGTTCCTGCCGCTGGTGCTGATGGGGCTGGCACTGATCGGCCCGCTGGCCGGCGCGGTGGAGCAGACCCCGATCGGCTCGCTGCTGGAGTGGGCGCTGCACCAGGACGGGCTCGGCCCGCGGGCGGTCCGGGTCCCGGCGGCGGTCCTGCTGGCCGGCACCGTGATCAACCTGCTGACCTTCGTCGAGCGGACCGCCGGGTTCGTCCTGACCCGGCGCCCGGGCGGCGCGCTGGAGATCGGGCACGGCCTGGTCAACCGGCGGGCGGTGGCGCTGGAGCGCAGCCGGGTGCACGGGGTCGAGCTGTCCGAGAGCCTGCCGGTGCGGCTGCTCGGCGGGGCGCGCTGCACGGCGGTGTCGACCGGGGCGCACCGGGAGCGGGGCGGCCCGGCGCTGGTCCCGGCGGCGCCGCTGCCGACCGCGCTGGCGGTGGCCGGCCAGGTGCTGGGCAGCGACGGGCCGGCCCGCGCCGGGCTGACCGGGCACGGCCCGCGGGCCCGCACCCGGCGGCTGACCCGGGCGCTGGCCGGCTGGGCGCTCGGGGTCGGGCTGTTCGCGGCGGCCGCGGCACCGGGCCGGCTGCCGTGGTGGTGCGCGCTCGGCTGGGCGGCGCTGCTGCCGCTGACGGTGCCGCTGGCGCTGGACCGGTACCGGTCGCTGGGGCACGCGGTGGTGGACGGCTTCCTGGTGGTCCGGCACGGCTCGCTGGTGCGCCGCCGCGCGGTGCTGGCGGGCGGCGGCGTGATCGGCTGGAACCTGCGCACCTCCTGGGGGCAGCGCCGGGCCGGACTGGTGACGCTGACCGCCACCACGGCCGCCGGACGGAAGGCGTACCGGGCGGCGGACCTGCCGGTGGAGCTGCTGCCGGAGCTGGCCGAGCAGGTGCTGCCGGGCCTGCTGGAGCCGTTCCTGGTCGACGCGGAACTGCCTGCACAGCGTGGGAAGTGACAACACGTCAGGAGGGCGCCACCCGCCGGGTGGCGCCCTCCTGGCCTTGCCTCAGTCGGTGAAGTACTCCTCGGCGATCCGCACCGCGCGGTTGCCGAACGCGATCCGGTCGAGGATCTTCCGCCCGAGCGGGGTGCGCTGCACCAGGGCGGCGAGCTTGGGCCGGATCTTGGCGGCCAGGCCGCCGCGGGAGAGCATCGCCTTGCTCTGCAGGCCCTGGAGCTTCATGGTGGCGGCGATGTCGGGGCCGCGCCGGGTCTCGAACTCGCCGAGCCGGGCGGCGGAGGTGTCGCCGTCGGCCAGCGCCCGGACCAGGATCGGGTGCAGCACCACGGCGTCCTGGACGGCCAGGTTGATGCCCTGGGCGCCGATCGGGCTGTGGGTGTGCGCGGCGTCGCCGATCAGCACCAGGCCGTCGTCGGCCCAGCGCTCGGCCCGGCCGGAGAACACGTCCAGCAGGCTGACGTCGCGGGCGGAGCGGATCTGCGCGCGGATCAGGTCGGCGTACGGCGGGGCGGCGGCGGCGAGCTGGTCGCGGAGGCGGTCGATGCCCTGCGCGGCGACCTGCTGGTAGCCCTTGTGCGGCAGGGTCCAGCCGATCTGCGCGCTGTCGGGGTAGGAGTCGTAGGCCAGCACGGGGTTGCCGCCGTCCCGGAACACCCGGACGTCGCGGCGCTCGCCGGGGGCGCGCTCGGGCACCTTGAGCTTGAACCAGAGCACGTCCAGGTCGAAGGCCTCGGTGCGGCCGGCCTCGATGCCGGCCAGTCGGCGCACCTTGGAGAACCGGCCGTCGGCGCCGACCACCACGGGCGCGCGGACCTCCAGGGTGCCGGCCCGGACGCCGACGGTGCGGGTGCCCTCGCGCAGCAGTTCGCCGACCCGGTGGCCGTCGAAGTACCCGAAGCCCTCGAACTTCTCGCAGTGCAGCAGCAGTTCGTCCAGCAGGTGGGCCTGCGGCAGGCTCAGCAGGTGGTCGTGCGGGGCGGGCAGCCGGCGGTAGTCGATGTCGAGCAGCGCCCGGCCGCCCTCGATCAGCCGGAACCGCTCGTGCGCGTGCGCGCCGCGGGCCCGGGCGCCGGCCAGCACGCCGAGGGTGTCCAGCAGCGCCATCGCGCCGGGCTGCAGGATCTCGCCGCGGAACTCGCGCTGGTGGGCGCGGGCCCGTTCGACCACGGCGACCCGCAGCCCGGACTTGAGCAGCAGCAGCGCCAGCACCAGGCCGGCCGGTCCGGCGCCGACCACGCAGACGTCCGCCTCGGCCGTCCGGCCGGTGTCCTCCTCGCTCATCTCCAGGTCCTCTCGTCGATCGGTGTGTCTTCGGGTGCGTTCGGGAACTGCGGTGGGGCGGACGGGAACGGGGCCCGCCGCCGGGCCCGGGCGGGCTCCGGCGGCGGGCCCCGCGGGTGGGACGACGGGGGTTCAGCCGAGCAGGCCGAGGCCGCCGTCGGCGGTCAGGGTCTGGCCGTGCAGCCAGGCCGCCTCGGGGCTGCAGAGCAGGGCGACCACGTCGGCGAGGTCGGCGGGGGTGGTGAGCCGGCCGGCCGGGGTGCGGGCGGCCAGGACGGCGGCGACCTCGGGCTGCGGGGTGGCCGGGCCCTTGTCGATCTTGGCGGTGGAGACGGCGTTGACGGTGATGCCGCGGCCGGCCAGCTCGACCGCCAGGTAGCGCACCAGGCTCTCCAGCGCGGCCTTGGCGACGCCCGCGCCGACGTAGCGCGGCACCACGGAGCGGGCGCCGCTGCTGGAGACCGCGACGATCCGACCGGGGCCGCCGGCCATCAGGTCGGCGATCTCGGCGGCGCCGCGCAGCAGCGGGTCGAGGGCGGCGCCGACGGCGGCGGTGACCGCGGCGGGGTCGCCGCCGACGGCCGTGGTGGGCCGCCAGGGCGCCGCGTTGTGGACGAACACGTCGAGCCGGCCGGACCGCTCGCGGACGGCGCCGAGCAGCGCCGCCAGGCCCTCGGCGGTGGTGATGTCGGCCCGAACGGCCGTCACCTCGCCCTTGAGACCGGCGAGTTGCCCGACGGCTCGCTCGGCGTCGGCCTCCGAGTGGGCGTAGTTGAGCAGTACCCGGGCGCCCCCGGCGGCGAGCCGGCGGGCGACCGCCAGCCCGACGCCGCGGGACGCCCCGGTGACCACGGCGGTCTTCCCGGACAGTCCGAGGTCCGAGGGCTCGGCCCGGTCAGACACCGGCGGGCGCCGCAGGGGTGCGGGTGCCGGCCACCGGCGCGGCGGGGCGGGTCTCGGAGTCGGCGAGCGCCGCCAGGTCGGCGTACTCGGGCAGGGCGCGGGCCTGCTCCCAGGCCGCCGGGGAGGCCCAGCGGGTGAGCGCCGTGTAGCCGCCGGGGCGCATCAGGGCCTTGGCCAGGTCGGCGTGGCCGAAGCCGGCGGTGCGGGCGGCGGCCTCGGTCCAGGCGGCGAACGCGGCCTCGAACTTCTCGGCGTCGCCGGTGGCGGTGAACCGCTCGACGACCAGCAGCGCGCCCTCCGCGTTCTGCGCGGCCGGCTCGCCCTCGACCCGCAGCACGCCCATCGACGGCTCGGCCTGGACATCCACCAGCTGGTGGAACTCCTTGGCGTGCGCCTGGAAGGTCTCGCTGCCGAGCACCTGCTGGAAGTCGCCGGGGGTGGCCCACCAGCCGAAGTTGACGTACACCTCGGGCTCGGCGAGGGCGCGCACCGCCTGGTGCGAGCGGAAGCCGAACTGGGCGCGCATCCACTCGACGTGGTCGAGGAAGCGCTGCTCGAAGGCGGCGCCGCCGGCCGGGTCCTTGAGGACGAAGGTGTTGATGACGGTGAACAGCGGGGCGCCCATGGCCTCGCTCCCTTCGGTCTGCGGGTCGGTCAGGCCCAGCCGGGCGGCGAACTGCCCGCCCAGGACCCGCCGTTGGATCTTTCCGTTGCCCGAGCGCGGGATCGCTGCGACCGCCTCGGTGTGCACCAGCCGCTGGTAGTACGGCAGTTCGGCGTTGATCTGCTCGACGGCCTCGGCGATCCGCTCCGGCTCGTCCAGCACCAGCAGCGCGCCGGCCACCCGGTAGCCCCGCCCGTCGGGCAGGCCGACCACCACCGCCTCCCGGACCAGCGGGTGCGCGGCGGCGACCTGTTCGACCTCGGACGGGGCGACCAGGAAGTTGTCGACCTTGAACACGTCGCCGAGCCGGTCGATCAGGAACAGCCGGCCGTCCTGGTCGACCCGGCCGATGTCGCCGGTGGTGAACCACTCGCCGGGGGCGAGGTCGGGCGCGCCGAGGTAGCCCTTCATCACCTGCGGGCCGCGCAGCTGCACCTCGCCGGGCTGTCCGGCGGGCAGTTCGGCGCCGCTCTCCAGGTCGACGACCCGGCACTCGGTGCCGGGCACCGGGCGGCCGACCGAGCCGTGCACGGGGTGGTCGGGGTCGTCGCTGTGGGTCAGCGGGGAGGTCTCGGCCAGGCCGTATCCCTGGAAGACCGGGATGCCGAAGCGTTCGGTGAGCCGCTGCGCGGCGTCCACCGGCAGCGCGGAGCCGCCGGAGGCGATCCGGGTGACGGTGCGCAGCGCCAGGCCGTCCAGCGCCGGGTCGGCGGCCAGCCGGGCGAGCCGGACCGGGAGGCTGTAGAAGTGGGTGGCCCCGTGGGTGTTGGCGGTGTGCACCGCGTCCACCGGCTCGGGGGCGTCGCAGAGCACCTGGGTGGCGGCCGCGGCGACGGCCGAGTTGAGGTGCATCGGGTGGTAGGTCGGCAGGTGGTTGAGGCTGACCGAGTCGGCGTCCAGCCGGTGCGCGGCGGCGATCTGGGCCGCGTTGACGGTCAGGTTGCGGTGGCTCAGCCGGACGGCCTTCGGCAGGCCGGTGGTGCCGCTGGTGAACTGCAGGCAGGCGGTGTCGTCGAGGTCGACGGCGGGCGGCTGCCAGCCCTCGCCGGTCGGGGCGGCCGCCAGCAGTTCCTCCAGCGTCCCGGTGGCGCCGTCCTCGGCGCCGCCGATCAGCACCACCTCGCGCAGGTCGGGCAGGTCGGCGCGGACGGCCTTCAGCTTGGGCAGCAGCCCGGCGTCCACGAAGGCCAGCCGGGCCCGGCTGGTGGCCAGCACGTGCCGGACGCCGATCTCCGGGATCAGCGGGTTGACCACGGCGACCACCTGGCCGGCCCGGGCCGCGCCGTAGTAGGCGACCGCGAAGTCCGGGTGCAGGGCGGAGGCGACCGCGACGGTGCCGGGGCCGTCCAGCCGCCCGGCCAGCGCCCGGGCGACCGCGGTGGCCCGGGCGTCCAGCGTGGCGAAGTCCACCGTCGCGCCGCCGCCGGTGATCGCGGTCCGGGCGGGGTGCGCGGCGGCCGCGCCCGCGGCCAGCCCGTCCAGCCGCCCGGGGGCGGGGAGCGCCCGGTCAGCCACGGCGGGCCTCCGCGAAGGCCAGCGCGTGCTTCAGCGTGGTGGTGCTGTTGGTGCTGAGCGCGCGGTGCACATACTCCCGGGCGTCGGCGACGGACTTGCCGGCGCCGAGGATCCGCTCGATCGCGGACTGCTTCAGCGTGACGGTGTGCCGGGAGGTGACGTCCACCCCGCCGTCCGTCTCGGTGATGGTCCAGCGGCCGGTGTGCGCGGTCATCAGGGCCGGTACGGCGATCTGCTTGTAGACGATGCGGTCGGTGCCGAACACCACCCGGACCGACGTGGTGGTGTGCACCGAGCCGTCGGCGGTGCTGGTGTCCATCGTCATCACCTGGATGCCGGGGGTCTCCTCCCGGAGGTCCAGCGCGGCGACGTGCGGCAGCCGCTCGGGCCACAGGTCGGCCCGGTTCAGGAAGTCGAAGACGTCCGCGCCGGCCGCGGCCACGTGCACGGTGTCGTCGAAGCTGAACACCAAATCGTCCAGCTCGGAGCCGAGTTCGGCGAGCTCCCGGATGCCGGCCAGCTCGGACTCGCTGTTGCGGTCCAGCGCGGCGTTGATCCAGGCCACGTTCTCCGGCAGGTCGTCCACGGCGGTGAAGTCGTGGTGCAACTCCAGCCGCGCGTGCGACCCGTCGAGCGCGGTGACCTTCCAGGTGCCGCCCATCGACGCCACCGGCGCCTGCGACACCTCCTGACGGAACGTCACCACCAGGTTCTCCGGGTCGAGTTCGCGGCGCGAGACCCAGGTCTTCACCTCGCCGTTGGCGGTCGCCCAGATCTGGATCCGCTCGGTGCCCTCGCCCTGCTCCAGGTGCTCGACGTGGACGTTCGGCGCGAAGTACTGCGGCCACTTGGTGACGTCGGCGACGATCGCGTACACCGCCTCGGCCGGGGCCGCGACGTCGGTGCTGTGCAGGGTGCGGTGCTGCTCGGACATGGAAGTCCCTCCTTCGGCCCGCCGGGGGCTCAGTAGTTGCCCAGGCCGCCGCAGACGTTCAGCGCCTGCGCGGTGATGGAAGCGGCCGTCTCGGTCACCAGGTAGCCGACCAGGCCGGCCACCTCCTCGGGGGTGGAGTAGCGGCCCAGCGGGATCTTGGCCTGGAAGCGCTCCAGGATCTGCTCCTCGGTGGTGTCGTACGCGTTCGCGTAGCCCTGCCGGACCCGCTGCGCCATCGGCGTCTCCACGTAGCCCGGGCAGACCGCGTTGACCGTCACGCCGGTCTTCGCCAGCTCCAGGCCGAGCGCCTTGGTGAAGCCCACCACGGCGTGCTTGGACGCCGAGTAGGGGGCGCCCAGCACCACGCCCTGCTTGCCGCCGGTCGACGCGATGTTGACCACCCGGCCCCAGCCGCGCTCCTGCAGCCCGCCCCGGTTCAGCACCTCGCGGGTGGTCAGGAACACGCTGTTCAGGTTGGTGTCGATCACGTCGTACCAGAGCTCGTCGGCGATCTCCGCCGTCACGCCGCCACCACTGCGGCCGGCGTTGTTCACCAGCACGTCGATCCGGCCGTACTGCTCCAGCGCGGCGTCCACCAGCGCCTTCACCTGCTCCGGCTTGCGGATGTCGGCGACCGCGCCGGACACCTCCAGGCCCTCCGCGCGCAGCTCCTTGACGGTCTGCTCGACCGAGTCGGCGCTGCGCGAGCAGATGAACACCGCCAGGCCGCTCGTCGCCAGGCCGCGGGCCACCGCCAGGCCGATCCCACTGGTGGCACCCGTCACCAGGGCCACCCTCCGCTCGCTGCTCATCCCGTGCGCTCCTCTCGGTACGTCGACGGCGAACAGCGTGCCGAGGACGTCTCGACGGCCGATCGAGCACCGCTGGACGCGCCCGCTCCAGTTCCGTTCGAGGACGGTGCGACCCCGCGGCCGGAGGCTTTCCGCCGACAGGACCCGACGGGTAGCCAGCCAGAGAGGACCACCCATGACCGTGACGGAGCAGGTGCCCGCCACCGCCACCGCCGAGCTGTACTTCCAGGTCCAGCAGTTCTACGCGCACCAGATGCAGCTGCTCGACAGCGGTCGGGTCCAGGAATGGGCCGAGACCTTCACCGAGGACGGCGTCTTCGCCGCCAACGCCCACCCCGAACCCGCCGTCGGCCGCACCGGCATCACCGCCGCCGCGCAGGCCGCGACCGACGCCTACGCCGCGAAGGGCATCCAGCGCCGGCACTGGCTCGGCATGGTCACCGTCGAACCCCGCGGCGAGGACGCGGCCTTCGGCCGCTGCTACGCCGTCGTGGTCGAGACCCCCAAGGGCGGCCAGGCCGCCATCCGCGTCTCCACCCTGTGCGAGGACACCCTCGTCCGCGAGAACGGCCGCTGGCTGGTCCGGCACCGCCAGATCACCCGCGACGACCTCTGATCCCTCCTCCCCCGCTGTGCCCGCCACCCCTCCCCCCGGTGGCGGGCACAGCCTTTTGCGCGCGCTGCGCGGTCCGGGGGCGCTCAGCAACAGAAGCCGGGGCGCTCAGCAACAGGAAAGGGGCGCGAGGAACTGCGCGAAGCGGAAGAAAGCACGAGTGGAACCTCTCCGCCCCGCGCAGCGGCACCGCCCCCGCAGGACCGGGAGCGCCCGGCGACAAGCAAGGGGCGCGAGGAACTGCGCGAAGCGGAAGAGAGCTCGGGTGGAGCCCTTCCGCCTCGCGCAGTTCCTCGCGCCCCTGGGTGTTCAGGTTGCGCCACCCCCTGGGGGGGGTCAGGCCGCCGCAGGCTCGTGTTCGGCGAGGCTGGCGTTGATGAACTCCAGCAGGAGGCGGGGGGTGTGGGCCTCGGCGACGGTCTCCTCGGCGAGTTCGATGTCGTACTCGCGCTCGATCCGGCCGGTGGTCTGGAGGACGGCGAGGGAGTCGTAGCCGAGGTCGTCGAGGGGGGTGTCGAGGACGTCGCCGTCGAGGTCGACGCTCTCGTCCTCGCCCGCGCACTCGCGCAGCAGGGTGGTCAGTTCGTCCAGCGTCATCTGGGACATGTCGGTGTGTTCCTCTCGGGGTTGGGACGGGTTCAGGGGGCGGTGACCACGGCGGCGGAGTTGAATCCGCCGGCGCCGCGGGCCAGCACCAGGGCGGTGCGGACGGCGGTGGGCCGGGCCGTGCCGAGGACCAGGTCGAGGTCGAGGCCGGCCGCCGGGGCGTCGACGTTGACGGTGGGCGGCAGGACCTGGTCCCGGATCGACAGCAGCGCCGCGGCGAGGTCGAGCGAGCCGCCGCCGGCGTAGAGCCGGCCGGTCATGGTCTTGGGGGCGGTGACGGGGACGCCGTGCGGGCCGAAGACGGCGCCGAGCGCGGCGGCCTCCTGCCGGTCGAGCTCGGGCACGCCGGCCGCGTCGGCGAACACCACGTCGACCTGGTCGGGCGTCACCCCGGCCTCGGCGAGGGCGAGTTGGATCGCGCGGCGGAGTCCGGGCTCCTGCCCGCTGCCGGGCCGGGGGTCGAAGGTGGCGGCGTAGCCGGCCAGCCGGCCGTAGACCCGGGCGCCGCGCTCCGCGGCGGAGCCCTCGCTCTCCAGGATCAGGATCGCGCCGCCCTCGCCCGGCACGTAGCCGTTGGCGTCGGCGGAGAAGGGCAGGTAGGCGCGGGCCGGGTCGGGGTTGGTGGAGAGCCGACCGCCGGCCAGCTGCGCGGCCCAGCCCCAGGGGCAGATCGAGCCGTCGACGCCGCCGGTGACGATCAGCCGGCTGCCCTTGCGGAGCTGGCGGCGGGCCTGGGCGACGGCGTCGATGCCGCCGGCCTGCTCGCTGACGATGACGCCGCTGGGGCCGCGCAGGCCGTGCCGGATGGAGATCTGGCCGGTGTTGACGGCGTAGAACCAGGCGAAGGACTGGTAGGCGGAGACGTACTTGCCGCCTTGGCTCCAGAGCGCCTGGAGTTCGCGCTGGCCGAACTCGAAGCCGCCGGCCGAGGCGGCGGTGACCACGCCGGCCGCGTACGCGGGGAACTGCTCGGGGTCGAGGCCGCTGTGGCCGATGGCCTCCTCGGCGGCGACCAGGGCGAGCCGGGTCATGTGGTCGGTCTGCGGGAGCAGCCGGTTGGGGATGCGGGCGGCGGCGTCGAAGCCGGGGACCTCGCCGGCCAGCGTGGCGGGGTACTGGCTCGCGTCGAAGCGCTCGACCGGGCGGATGCCGCTGCGGCCCTCCAGGGTGGCCCGCCACCAGTCCTCGGTGCCGAGGCCGTTGGGGGCGGCGACGCCGATGCCGGTGAAGACGGCGGCGGTGGTGGCGGCGGGGCGCTCGATCAGCGCGCCCTGGGGGGTGGTCATGCGGTCCTCCGCTCGGGTCGGGTGAGCACGATGGCGCTCTGGAAGCCGCCGAACCCGCTGCCCACGCTCAGCACGGTGTCGATCTTCCGCTCGCGGGCGGTGATCGGGGTGTAGTCGAGGTCGCACTCGGGGTCGGGCTCGTGCAGGTTCGCGGTGGGGGGCACCACGCCGTGCTCGATGGCCAGGGCGGAGGCGGCGATCTCCAGCGAGCCGATGGCGCCCAGCGAGTGGCCGATCATCGACTTGATGGAGCTGACGGGGGTGGCGTAGGCGTGGTCGCCGAGGGTGAGCTTGAAGGCGGCGGTCTCGTGCCGGTCGTTCTGCTTGGTGCCGGAGCCGTGGGCGTTGATGTAGTCGACGGCGGTGCCGGGCAGCCGGGCCTCGTCGAGGGCGACCCGGATCGACTCGGCCATCTCCTTGCCGTCGGGGCGCAGCCCGGTCATGTGGTAGGCGTTGGAGCGGGTGGCGAAGCCGGCGATCTCGGCGTAGACGTGCGCGCCGCGGGCCCGGGCGGCCGTCAGCTCCTCCAGGACGAAGATCGCGGAGCCCTCGCCGAGCACGAAGCCGTTGCGGGTCCGGTCGAACGGCCGGGAGGCGTGCTCGGGGTCGTCGTTGCGCGGCGAGGTGGCCTTGATGGCGTCGAAGCAGGCGACCGAGATCGGCGAGATCGGGGCCTCGGTGGCGCCGGCGATCATCACGTCGGCGCTGCCCTCGCGGATCAGTTCGACGGCGTGGCCGACGGCGTCCAGGCCGGAGGTGCAGCCGGTGGAGACCACGCCGGCCGGGCCCTGGGCGCCGACGGTCCAGGCGACCTCGGCGGCGAAGGAGCTGGGCACCAGATAGTCGAACAGGTGCGGGACGGCGTAGCGGTGGTCGACCAGCCAGCCGCGGCCGCCGTCGCTGACCACGTTGTACTCGGTGTCCAGGCCCATGGTGGCGCCGACCGCGCTGCCGACGGTGACGCCGGTGCGGAACGGGTCGAGGGCGTCGAGGTCGAGTCCGCTGTCGGCGACCGCCTCGCGGGCGCCGACCACGGCGAACTGGGCCGCCCGGTCCATCCGGCGGATCTCCTGCGGGCTCAGTCCGGCGGCGACCGGGTCGAAGTCCGCCTCGGCGGCGATCCGCGAGCGGAACGAGGAGGCGTCGAAGAGCGAGATCGCCCTGGTGGCGGTCCGGCCGTCGGTGAGCAGGGACCAGAACGCCTTCGTCCCGATGCCGCCGGGTGCGACGACGCCGATCCCGGTGATGACCACTCGCCGGCTCATGGCCGCCTCCCCTGTTTGGTGTTCACGCCCGTTCCTCTCCTTTCGGTGGTTCTGCCGAGCCGTGCCGCGCCAGCCTGCGCGGCCGGGCTCAAGCCGCGCTCGACATCGGACGGGACGCCGCTCGCAGTCCGTCCAGCACCTCGGCGAGCAGCTCCGGGGCCTCCCGTTCGCGGAAGAACAGGTGGCCGCCGGGCACGGTGCGCAGCTCGAAGCCGCCCGGGGCGTACCGGCTCCACCGGGCGACGCCGGCCGGCGGCGCGATGGTGTCGCCCTCGCCGGCCAGCGCGAGCAGCCGGCCGTGCAGCGGGCCGCCGCCGACCGCGCAGAGCGCCTCGCCGAGCCGCAGGTCGTCGCGGAGCGCGGGCAGCACGCGGCGGCGCCACAGCCCGGTCTGCCGGTCCTCCTCGACGGCGCCGGGCGGCAGCAGGCCGTGCTCGACCAGGCGGTGCAGCAGTTCGGTGTCGGGGAGGGCGGCGGCGCTGAGCACCGGCGAGCGCAGGTGCGGGGGCAGGACCGCGCCGACCGCGACCAGGTCGGGCTGCGGCCGGCCGGTGCGCTGGAGTTCGCGGGCGTAGCTGTAGGCGACCAGGCCGCCCAGGCTGTGCCCGTAGAACGCGAACGGACGGTCCGTCAGCGGGCCGATCAGGGTGTCGAGTTCGGCGATCAGCCGGTCGACCTCGGCGATCAGCGGGCCGTGGTCGGTGATCCGCCGCTCCCTGATCCGCTGTCCGCGGCCGGGCAGCAGCAGCGGCACCACCTCGGCGACGGGGCCGATCACGGACCGCCAGCGGGCGAAGGCGGAGACGCCCGCCCCGGCGTGGTGGAAGCAGATCAGCCGGGGCGGGGGCGGGCCGCTCACTCCTCGACCAGGGCGACGGCGCGGGTCCAGCCGGCGCCGGCGCCGGCGATCTTCACCGGGAAGCAGGAGACCCGGAAGCCGTGCGCGGGCAGCGCGTCGAGGTTGGCGAGCCGCTCGACCTGGCAGTACTCGCGGCGGCGGCCGGCGAAGTGGGCGGGCCACAGCACGGACCGGTCGCCGGTCTCCTGGTAGGCGCGGATCATGTGGCCGAACGGGGCGTCCAGGCTCCACGCGTCGGTGCCGATGACCCGGACCCCGAGGTCGAGCAGGTGGTCGGTGGCGGGGCCGTCGAGGCCGGCGAAGTCGGTGAAGTACCGGGGGGTGCCGGCGTGCCGGGCGGCGCCGGTGTGCAGCAGCACGATGTCCAGCGGGTCGGGCTGCCGCCCGGCCTCGGCGATCGCCTTCTGGAGCCGGTCGACGCCGATCACGCCGATGCCGACGTCGGTGACGTCGAGCACCAGGGCGGGGCGCAGGAACCAGTCCAGCGGCATCTGGTCGATGTGGCGCGGCACCCCGTAGTCGCCGACCGAGCCGTAGTGCGAGGGCGCGTCGACGTGGGTGCCGGTGTGGCTGGTCAGGGTGAGGGTGTCCAGGGACAGCAGCTCACCGCCGGGCAGGTCGGACGGGTCGAACTCCAGGCCGAAGTGGAGCTTCATCTCCTCGGCCATGTGCCGGGCGCCCTCGGCGGGCGTCATGATCTCGTGGACGATCGGGTCCGGCTCCCAGCCGGCCGCGTCCACCGGGGACGACAGGTCGATGATCCGCAACTTCTCCCCCACGCTCGGGATCGGGTTCCGTCGCCGGCGGGCGGCGGAAGGCGTGGGCGCACTGTGCTGGCGCCGCCTGGAGCCCCGTTCGAGAACGGGTGGGGCGGCGCCCGGCACCGACCGGGTCGGTGCCGGGGCACCGGCCGGGGCGGCGGCCGGTACCGTCAGGCGGCGAACAGGTCGAGGATCGGGGTGCGCTGACGGGGGATCCGGTCCAGGACCGGGTCGGCGGCGAGCATCGCCTGCTGGAGCTTGCGGACCCGCGGCGACGGCTCCAGGCCCAGTTCCTCCACCAGGCGCCCCCGCAGCCCCTGGTAGACCTCCAGTGCCCGGCCCTGCCGGCCGGAGCGGTAGAGCGCCACCATCGCCTGGGCGTGCAGGCCCTCGTGCAGCGGGTGGCGGACCGTCAGGCCGCGCAGTTCGGCGATCAGGTCGGCGTGCCGGTCCAGCCGCAGGTCGGCCTCGATCCGGCGCTCCAGGGTGCGCAGCCGGCTCTCCTCCAGCCGGGCCAGCTCGATGTCCAGGATCGGGCCGACCTTGACGTCCACCAGGGCGGGGCCGCGCCACAGCGCCAGCGCCTCCCGGTAGATGACCGCGGCCGCCTCGTCGTCCCCGTCGTCGGAGGCGTCCCGGCCGAGCTCGGCGAGCCGGTCGTACTCGTGCACGTCGACCGCGCCCGGCTGGACCTCCAGCAGGTAGCCGCCGTGCCGGGTGACGAGCACGTCCTTGGCGCCGATCGCGGCGTCCGGGCCGAGCGCCTGGGCCAGCAGGCGGCGCAGGTGCAGGATGTAGGTCTGCAGAGTGGTGAGGGCGCTGCGCGGGGCGTCCATGCCCCACAGCTCCTCCAGCAGGGTCGGGACCGGCACGACCTGGTTGGCGTACAGCGCCAGCAGCGCGAGGATCTGCCGGGGCTTGCCCGCGCTGGGCACGATCGATCCGTGCCTGGTCTCGGCTTCGAGGGGACCGAGCACTCTGATGTCCATGGGTGTTCCCTCCGTCTGGTGTCCGCGGCGGGCCGGGCAGTAGCAGGACGGGCCGCGAGCGGCGGGGCCGGTCGGGCTCCACCGCCCCAACAGACTCCCCCGGCACCCTCGCACCGGGCCAGTGCCAGGCTCCCGAGCCCGGCGTGCGTTTCCACCGACGCCGACCGTGAATCCTTCATACCGAGCTCATGAGGCTGGCACTGGCCGCCCGGACCGCCCGAGCAGAAGACTGGTCCCAGGTCGAGCGAACGCCGACCCGACCACGACCAGGGGGAGAGACCAATGGGTGCCGCCGCGTCCGTCACGGGCCACAGCGACGATCTGCTGATCGAGGACCTGAGCCACAACTCCCCGGCCGGCGCCGTTCCTTCGGGCGGCCCGGGGATCCTCTGCTTCTGCCGCGCCGCCGACTCCTTCACCGGCGCGCCCGCCGAGTCCGCCGCCGGGCGCCGGGCATGACGGGGCTCCTCGGCCCGGCCGACCCCGACGGGTTCCTCGCCTTCCAGCCCCACCTGAGCGTGGAGCCGATCCCGGGCGAGGCCGTCTACCTGATATCGGACCAGCAGGTCACCGCCCTCCACGGGGCCCAGATCGCCCGGCTGGCACCGCTGTTGGACGGGACGAGGAGCCTCGGCGACCTGCAGCGGGACACCGCGGGGCACCTCTCCGCGGAGCAGACCGCGCAGTTGGTGGACCGGCTCCGGCGAGCCGGTCTGGTGTGCGAACGGCCGGCCGGCCGCCCGACGCCGCAGGAGGGCTACTGGGCGGCGGCCGGGCAGGACGGCCAGCTGACGGGCCGCCGGCTCCGGGCGGCCTCGGTCGCCGCGCTCGACGCGTCCGGCGACGACCCGGCCGAGCTGCGCGGCGCGCTGGACGCCGCGGGGCTGCGCACGGTGGCCGACCCGGACGGCGCGGACCTGACGGTGGTGCTCTGCGAGGACTACCTGGACCCGCGGCTGGCCGGGGTGGACGCCGCGCACCGGGCGGCCGGCCGGCCCTGGCTGCCGGTCCGGACGGCCGGCGTGGAGTCCTGGATCGGCCCGTTCTTCGGCGACGCCGAGGGACCGTGCTGGTCCTGCCTGGCGGACCGGCTGTGGCGCGGCCGCCAGGTCGAGGCGCACGTGCAGCGCTCGCTGGAGCGCAACGGCCCGGCGCCGCGCCGGGACTGCTCGCTGCCGGCGGCCCGCACCGCGGCGCTGCAGCTGGCCGCGCTGGAGGCCACCAAGTGGCTCGCCGGGCACCGGTACGAGGGCCAGCGGGCGCTGTGGTCGCTGGACACCCTGACCCTGGAGGGCCGCCGCCACCCGGTGACCCGCCGCCCGGAATGCCCGCAGTGCGGCGACCCGGGCCTGGTCGCGGCCCGGATCTCGGCCCCGGTGGTGCTGCGGTCGCGGCCGAAGCTGCACACCGGCGGCGGTGGCCACCGGGCGCTGTCGCTGGCCGAGGTGATGGCCCGCTACGGCCACCACGTGGACCCGCTGACCGGCCTGGTGAAGGAGATCCGCCGGGACCCGCGCGGCCCGGCCGGGCTGAACTGCTTCCACGCCGGGATCAACCCGGTGGGCGGCGCCCGCGGCCTGGCCTCGGTCCGGGCGGGGCTGCGCGCCAACGCCTCGGGCAAGGGCGCGACGCCGCTGCAGGCCGAGGTCGGGGCGCTCGCCGAGTCGCTGGAGCGCTACTCGGGGCACCTGCAGGGCGGCGAGCCGATCGTCCGCGGCCGCTACCGGGACCTGGCGGCGGACGCCGTCCACCCGGACGCGGTCCAGCTGTTCGACCCGCGGCAGTTCGCGGACCGCGCGCGGCACAACGCCGAGCAGGGCGCCTTCCACCAGATCGCCGACCCGTTCGACGAGGACGACGAGATCGACTGGCTGCCGGTGTGGTCGCTGACCGAGCGGCGGCAGAAGCTGCTGCCCGCCGCCCTGCTGTACTACAACGCCCCGCAGCGGCCCGGCCGGCGCTACTGCCTGGCCTCCTCGAACGGGGCGGCGGCCGGCGGCACCCTGGAGGACGCGGTGCTGCAGGGCTTCCTGGAGCTGGTGGAGCGGGACGCCATCGCGCTGTGGTGGTACAACCGCACCGTGCAGCCCGGGGTCGACCTGGACGCCTGCCGCGACCCGTGGGTGGCGCAGGTCCGCGAGCTGCACGCCTCGCTGCACCGCGAGGTGTGGGCGATCGAGCTGACCAGCGACCTCGGCATCCCGGTGGTGGCGGCGTTCTCCCGGCGCACCGACAAGCGGGCCGAGGACATCATGCCCGGCTTCGGCGCCCACCTGGACCCGGAGATCGCGCTGCGCCGGGCGCTGGCCGAGGTCAACCAGCTGCTGCCGAACGTGGTGGACGCGCGGGCCGACGGGACGGGCTACGGTTTCACCGACCCGCAGGCGCTGGACTGGATGCGCACCGCGACCGTGGCCGAACTCCCTTACCTGGTGGCCGATCCGGCCCGCCCGGCCGCGCTGCCCGCCCCGGCCCCGTTCGGTCCGCACGCGGACCTGCTGGACGACGTGACGGCCGCCGAGCGGCTGGTGCGCCGGGCCGGGACGGAGCTGCTGGTGCTGGACCAGACCCGTCCGGAGGCCGGCCTGCCGGTGGCGAAGGTCGTGGTGCCGGGCCTGCGCCCGCACTGGAACCGGTTCGCCCCCGGCCGGCTGTTCGACGTCCCGGTCCGGCTGGGCCGGCTCGCCGCGCCGACCCCGTACGACCGGCTCAACCCGGTCCCGCTGTTCGTCTGATCACCCTGACAGCCCGTCATGCCACTGGCACCATCTGCACCACCGGCACCGCCCGCACCACCCCGCAGCACCCCCGCAGGACCCCGCACCGCCCCGTCCCCGTTCCTCCCGACTGCACACACCCGTGTTCGTCCGACCCGCGCGCGACCCGCGTCTGGATGGCCCATGCGTATCGACAACCTGGCAGCCCCGCAGCTCAGCGAACTCTGGTCGCTGCGCGAGGACACGTGCGTGGAGAGCGACGGCGAGGCCGGCACACTGACCGTCCAGAGCCGTTGGGGCAGCGTCGAGTTCGAGGACCCGGACCCGGCCCTGCGGATGGCGCTGGAGCGGATGACGCTCGGGCCGGTGTCGCTGAGCAACGTGCTGCCCGGCTTCCCCGGCCTGTGGGAAGTCGACCGGCCGGGCGGGCACGACCCGGCGGTCTCCCGGCTGCTGCACGACCTGGACCGGGTCCGGGACAGCCTGGTGCGCTCGCTGGCGCTCGGCGGCACGCCGGTGCTCAGCGTGGTCCCGCTGGCCCGCGGCGCCTGGTTCACGCCCCGCCCGGCGCCCTCCGACCGGCCGTGCCGGCTGTCCCGGTTCACCGTGATGCGCTGGGCCGAGGGCGGGCTGCGGCTGGAGTCGCCGCTCGCCCACCACCGGGTGCAGCTGCACCGCTCCGAGGCGGTGCTGCTGCTCGGCATGCTCGACGGCAGCGCGCAGGGCGGCGGGCCCCGGCTCGACCCGGAGCTGGCCGGCACCGCGATCGGCTACCTGCTGGCCGCCCGGATCGCGGTGGTCGCCGAGGACGGCCCCGACGGCGCGGCGGCCTCCCCGCCCCGGTTCGCCGAGGACGAGGACCCGCGGCTGGTCGGCTGGTCGCCCGACGACCTGATGGTGCACTCCCGCAGCCGGCTGGGCCGCACCGACGGCGCCTTCGGCGCCACCCTCGCCCACCTGGACGCGGGCCGGGCCGAGCCGGTGGTCAAGCCGCTGGCCGGCCGCCCCCCGATCACCCTGCACCGGCCCGACCTGGACGGCCTGCGGACCCGGGACGAGCCGTTCACCGCGGTGCTGGAGCGCCGCCACTCGGTGCGCGCGTACGGCCCGGAGCCGCTGACCGAGGAGCAGATCGGCGAACTGCTGTTCCGCGCCTGCCGGGTGCGCCCCGACGACGGCGGCGGGAGCACCGGCTTCGCCTGGAGCAGCCGCCCCTACCCGAGCATGGGCTCGGTGTACGCGCTGGAGCTGTACCTGGTCGCCGGCACCGGCACCGCCCTCGCCCCGGGCGCCTACCACTACGACCCGCTGGGCCACCTGCTGGAGCCGCTGGAGGCGCAGCCCGCCGACACCGCCGAACTGCGGCTGGGCGCGCAGACCGCGCTGGGCGCGGACCGGCCGCCGCCGCTGCTGCTGGTGATCACGGCCCGGTTCCGCCGGGCCACCCACGCGTTCAGCGGGATCGCCTACACCAGCCTGATGAAGGACGTCGGCGTGCTGCTGCAGAACCTCTACCTGGTGACGACCGCGATGGGGCTGGCGCCGTGCGCGCTGGCGACCGGGAACTCGGACACCGCCGCGCGCGCCTTCGGGCTGGACTGGCCGGTCGAATCCAGCGTCGGGGAGTTCGTGGTCGGAGTGAAACCGCCGCGCACAGACCCGGACGCGACCTAGCACCGTCCCGTACGATCCGAGGCAGCGGGAGCCCGTCCGAGTGTTCTGGGGGAATCAGTGAGCGAGAGCGCGTCCTGGCCGGTGTCCGACCCCGAGGGGAAGCAGATGGCGCCCAGGACGGCGGTCGCCATCACCGCCGCGGTGTTCCTCGGGTACACCGGGGTCGCCACCAGCTACGTCCTGGCGCTGCATCCGAGCGGGCTGCTGCTGGGCGGCACCGTCTTACTGCTGCTGCTCCTCCTCGGCATCCAACTGGTGCACTCCTTCCCGAGGTTGGCGCCCGCACTGGCCTCGCGCTGGCAGCTCACGCTGGCGCTGCAGGCACTGATCACCTACGTGCCGCTGCTCTTCCTCGGCCCGCTGTGGATCGGCATGCCGAGCTTCCTGGCGGCCTCGCTGCTCCTGCTGCTGCGGCCGGCCTTCGCCTGGCCCGGGTTCGTCGCGGTGGTGGTGGTCAGCAACGTGCTGATGCTGTGGATCGGCGACGGCCTGGGCGAGACCTTCTACATCTCGGTCGCCACCACCACCAACGGCCTGGTGATCTACGGCCTTTCGCGGCTGACCGACCTGGTGATCGAGGTGCACCGCTCGCGCGCCGAACTGGCCACCCTGGCGGTGGCCCAGGAGCGGCTGCGGTTCGCCCGCGACCTGCACGACCTGCTCGGCTACAGCCTGTCCGCGATCACCCTGAAGTGCGAGCTGGCCTACCGGCTGGTGCCGTCCCAGTCCGAGCTGGCCCAGCAGGAGTTGACGGAGATCCTGCAGACGGCCCGTCAGGCCCTGTCGGACGTGCGGGCGGTGGCCCGCGGCTACCGCGAGATGTCGCTGGGCGCGGAGGCGGAGAGCGCCAAGGCGATGCTGGCCACCCTCGGGGTGCGCTGCACGGTGCGGCTGGACTTCGGGCTGCTGCCGCAGCAGGTGGAGACGGTGCTGGCGACGGTGCTGCGGGAGGGGCTGACCAACATGCTCCGGCACAGCAAGGTCGAGGAGTGCGAGATCTCGGCGGTCCGGGACGGCCGGACGGTCCGGTTCCGGCTGGCCAACGACGGGGTGGGGCGGGCGGTCCCGGCCCAGGCGGACCGGGAGCACGCGGACCGGGTGCGGGACACCGCGGGCGGCTCCGGCATCGGCAACCTGACCACCCGGGTCCGGGAGCTGGGCGGCGCGCTGACCGCCGGCCCGCACGGGCAGGACTGGTTCGTGGTGTCGGCGGCGATCGACCTGGACGCGGCGGCGCTGGCGCTGTCCGGCAGCGGCAGCCGGCGGGGTGCGGCGGCGCCTGCGGCGGCCTGCTGAGACCGCCGCGGGGGCGCCGCGGGCGGCTCAGAGCCAGCCGGCGTCCCGGGCGATCCGGATCGCGTCCACCCGGTTGCGGGCGTTCAACTTGCCGACCACGGTGGTCAGGTAGTTGCGGACCGTCCCGGCGGACAGGAACAGCTTGGCGGCGATCTGACCGGCCTCCATGCCGTCGGCGGCCAGCCGCAGCACCTCGCGCTCGCGCAGGGTGAGCGGGGAGGTCTCGGCGTCCAGCGCGGCGACCGCCAGCGCCGGGTCGATGGCCCGGCCACCGGCCGCCACCGTCCGGATGGCGGCGGCGAGTTGACCCGGCTCGATGTCCTTCAGCAGGAAGCCGGCCACGTGCGCGGCCATCGCCCGGCGCAGGTTGCCCGGCCGGCCGAGGCTGGTGAGGATCAGCGTCCGGCACTCCGGCACCGCCTCGGCGAGCTGCCCGGCGGCGGTGATGCCGTCCGTCCCGGGCAGGTCGATGTCGAGCACGGCGACGTCCGGCGCGGTCTCCTTGGCCCGCGCCACCACCTCGTCGCCCGAGCCGAGGTCCGCCACCACCTCCAGGTCGGGCTCCAGTTGGAGCAGCGCGACCAGCGCGCGGCGGAGGACTTGCATGTCCTCCGCGATCAGAATTCGAATCACCGTTTCCCCCGGTTTCACACAGCGTGCGTGATCTCCCAGAACAATAGCGACAACCGGGGTTGCGGAGCCGGTCCGAGGGGGGCTTTCTCAGCCACCGGTCCGCAGCAGCCGCACCACCTCCCCGAGGAAGCCGTCGTCGAGCATGGTGGCGACCGAGGTGTCCGCGACGCCGCGGTGGCCGGCGTCGTGGCAGGCGATGGAGACCAGGTAGCCGCGCTCCAACCGGTGGGTGCCGAACGCCCATTCGTCGTAGGCGGCGGGGCCGCCGTCGGGGGTGAGCAGGGTGGCGTCGTCGGGGCCGAAGCCGAACTCGGTGAAGCCCAGCCGCATGCCCTGCCCGAGGGCCTTGGTGTACGCCTCCTTGAGGGTCCACAGCCGCAGCAGCCGCCGCTCCCGCTCGGGTTCGGGCAGCGCGCCCAGCCAGCGCCGCTCGGCGGGCGTGCACAGCAGGCGGCGCATGTCCTGGTAGCGGACCTTGCGGTCGGCGAGCTCGGTGTCCACGCCGATCCGGCCGCGCCGGTTCAGGCCGACCACGATCAGGTCCCGGGTGTGGCTGATGCTGACGTCGACCTGGTCGCAGCCGCGCAGGTAGGGGCGGCCGCCGGGCCGGTAGCCGAGTTCGACGGCGTCCGGCGGCACCTGCAGGGCCGCCCCGGCGGCGTACCTGACCAGCAGGCGGGAGGCGGCGAACCGCTCCCGGGTGCGGGCCCGCTCCAGGGTGCCCAGGCGCTGCCAGTCCCGGCTGCCGAGGACGGCCCGCAGCTCGGGCTCGGCGAGCACGGCGTCCTGCCACTGCTCGGTGTAGGCGTGCACCACGGCGTGGCCGTGCCAGGACATCGCCTGCCGCACCCGCAGCCAGGGGGCGCGCGGCCCGGGCATCAGCAGCGGCACCCCCACCTCGGCCCGACGGTCCGTCATCCGGCGCCTCCTTCGGCGAGCGGGGTGTCGTGCAGGTCGTAGGAGCGGCCGCCGGCCAGCCGGTCGAGCAGCTCCGCGTGCAGCCGCCGGACGCACTCCTCGGGCGGCGGGCCGACCGGCAGGCCGAGCCGGCGGCCGAGCCGGGTCAGCGCCAGCACCGCCCAGGCCGGGTCGGCCAGGAAGCCGCCGTCCGGCACCGCGGCCTCCCAGGCGCCGAGCACCGCCCCGGCGGCGGCCAGCAGCGCGTACCGCTCGACCTGCGCGCACCAGGTGGGGCTGGCCAGCGCCTCCGCGCTGTCGGCGGGCAGCGTCAGGCAGCGCTCGCGCAGGTCGGCCAGCTCGTCGGCGAGCGCCCCGGCGAGGGTGGCCAGCCGGTCGCCGAGCGGCCCGGCGGGCGGCCGGCCGGCGAGCCGGGCGGCCGCCCCGGCCAGGGTGGCGGCCAGGAAGTCGGTGCCGCCGGCCACCGCGAGGGCGCCCAGGTCGAGCGGCGGCAGCGGCTCGGCGAAGGCGTACAGCGCGGCCGGCGGTTCGGCCGCCCGGAACCAGGACCGCCGTGCCAGCAGCGGGAGTTGGGGGATCAGCACGGCCTGGCAGGCCGCGGTGCCGACGTGTCCGAGCCCGGCCGCGGGCAGGTCCCGGAGCAGCTTCTGCAGGCTGCCCGGGCCGCCCTCCCGGTCGTACCCGGCGGCACCGAGCACGGTGGACAGCTCCTCGACGTCCTCCTGCAGCAGGTCCGGCACCAGGTACTTGACGGCGGCCGCGCCGAGGTGGGCACTGTCCGGCAGCAGGTGCAGGGCGCGCAGCACCGCGGTGGCGGTCGCGTCGGAGAGCAGCAGGTCGGCGAACACTCCGGCCAGCAGCGCCCGTTGGCGCGGCCCGGCGGGTCGGCCGGCCGCCCCGGTGCCGGCCCGGACGGCGGCCCGCAGCACGGTGTCGGCGGCGGCCAGCACCAGGGCGGGGATCAGGCTGCGGTTCAGCTGGAAGGTCCGCAGCGCCAGCCGGACGCCCTCGCCCGCCGCACCGACCCGGGCGCCGGGCGGCACCGCGAGGTCGGTGAACTCCAGCCCGGCGAAGTGGCAGCCGCGCAGGCCGGTGCCGACCCGGCGGGGCAGCACGGCGAGGCCGTCGCCGGCCCGGTCGGGGTCGACCAGCAGCACCGAGTGGCTGCCGCCGGGCCCGCCGGTGGCGGCGTACACCACCACCGCGCCGGCCCGCCCGGCGTTGATCACCACGTCCTTGCGGCCGCGCAGCCGGTAGCCGTCGCCGTCCGGTTCGGCGGTGAACTGGCCCTGCCACATGGCGTTGCCGTGCGCCAGCTGGTGGTGCGCGATCGCCACCGGGCGGCCGTCCAGCAGCAGCCGGGCCAGTCGGCGGCGCTGCGGGCCGTCGCCGGCCGCCCAGACCGCGGCGGCGGCGAACAGCGAGGTGATGCCGTGGCCGAAGCCGAGCGACACGTCGCGCCGGAACACCGGCCGCAGCACCCGGGCCAGCGCGTCGGCGCGGTCCAGCCGCCCGCCCAGCTCGACCGGGACCAGTTCGGCGCCGAAGCCGCCGTCGTGGAGCACCGCGACCGCCCCGGCGGCGAGTTCGGCCCGCTCGTCGGCGGCCATCAGCGCCCGGAACCCAGCCGGGTTGGCCGGGTCGCCGGGGTCGCCGAGCCGGCGCTCCCACTCCGCGACCCGGGCCCGGACCCGCTGCTCGGCCGGGTGCACGGCGCGGCCGGCGCCCGCCCCCGGGTGCGGCGGGGCGCAGCCGGCCGCCGCCCGCACCCGCTCGACCACGCTCACGGGACCACCACCCGGCCGGGCCGGTCCGGGACCGGCAGGCCGGCGTCCAGCCCGGCGTCGAGTTCGGCGTAGACGGGCCGCAACTCGCCCTCCAGGAACAGCCGGCGCATCGTCGAGCGGCGGACCTTGCCACTGGTGGTGCGGCGCACCGAGCCGGGGCGGACCAGCAGCACGCCGGCCGCGGTGGCGCCGAACTCCTCGGCCAGGCAGCCGCGCACCCGGGCGGCGAGCGCGGCCAGCGCGCCCGCGTCCCGGCCGGGGTGCCGGACCTCCTGGACCACCACCAGGCGGTCGGGCTCGTCGGCGCCGAACACCACGGCGGAGGACAGCCGTTCGCCGCAGTCGATCAGCCGGCGCTCCATCTCCTGCGGGTGGACGCTCTGCCCGGCCACCACCACGGTGTCCTTGAGCCGGCCGGTCAGGTACAGCTCGCCGGCCCGCAGCACGCCGAGGTCGCCGGTGCGCAGGAAGCCGCGGGCGCCGCCCGCGGTGACGGCGCCGAACACCTCGGCGGTCTCCAGCGGCCGCTGCCAGTAGCCGGCCGCCACCGCCGGTCCGCGCACCCACACCTCGCCCTCGACGCCCTCGGGCAGCTCGGTGCGGTCGGCGGGGTCGACGATCCGGACCTCGCCGCCGCGCGGCGGGCCGCAGCTGACGACCCGTCGGGTCGGCAGCGGTCCGCCGGCCGGCACCCCGGTCGCGGTGCGGACCGGCCCGGTGCCGCCGGTGGCGACCAGCAGGGTCGCCTCGGCCAGGCCGTACCCGGCGACCATCGCGCCGGGCCGCAGCCCGGCCGCCGCGAACCGGGCGGTGAACGCGTCCACGGTGGCCGCGGAGACCGGCTCGGCGGCGTTGACCGCGCACTCCCAGCGCGACAGGTCGAGGCCGGCCAGTTCGGCGTCGGTGACCTCGGCGGCGCACCGGGCGTACGCCGAGTCGGGGGCGGCGGCGACGGTCACCCCGTGCGCGTCGATCGCCTCCAGCCAGCGGGCCGGGCGGGCGACGAACAGCCGGGGCGGCATCAGCACGGCGGTGGCGCCCAGCCAGAGCGGGTGCAGCAACTGCCCGATCAGGCCCAGGTCGTGGTAGCAGGGCAGCCAGCCGCCGATCCGGGACCCGGCGTGGGTGCCCAGCGCCCGCTGGACCTCCGCCATGGTGGCGAGCAGGTTGGCGTGGGTGACCTGGACGCCGCGCGGGGCGGCGGTGGTCCCCGAGGTGTACTGGATCAGCGCGACGTCGCCGGGCGCCGGGCGGACCGGCTCCCAGGGCGCGGCGCCGGCCGCGGGCTCGGGCAGCGGGCGGTCCACGGCCAGGCAGAGCACCCCGCCGCGCCCGGCCTCGGACAGGCTGCGCGACACGTCGGCGGCGGACCCGGCCTCGGTGAGGACGACCGGCACGCCGGTCTCCCGGGCGATCGCGGCGGTCCGCTCGGCCGCGGCCGGGGACGCCGAGGGCGGCGGCACCGGCACCACGACGGCGCCCGCGTACAGGCAGCCGACCACGGCGACGGCCAGGTCGGCGCCGGTCTCCAGGGCCACCATCACCGGGCGGCCGGCCACCCGGTGCCCGGTCAGCCAGGCGCCCAACTGCCGGGCGCGCCGGTCGAGTTCGCGGTAGCTGAGGATATGTGGAGCGGTTCCCGGCCCGGCGTCGCGGAGCGCGACGACGGCGGGGCCGTCGCCCGCCCGGGCGAACACCTCGGCCAGGGCTCCGGTCAGGGTCGCCGACTCCCGCATCCTGCACCTCCGGTGGTTCCGTCGCCGGTCCGCGGCTCGGACCGTGCTCCGTCCAGTCTCCGGCGGCCCGCTCAACGGCCTCTTGAAGCGCACTCTCCTCCGGCTCGGCCGGGCCGGGCCGTCCCGCAGGGCGGCCGTCGGGGCAGCCGTCGGGGCGGTCACCGCCGGTTCTCCCCGGGGATCAGCCGGTCCAGGTGCGCCAGTTCGGCGCGCAGCGCCAGCTCCAGCTCGCTCAGCGGCTGGTCCGGGACCAGTTGCTCCGGGTGGCCGGGCGGCGGCGGCAGCAGGGTGATCGGAGGCTGCAGCGGCGGGTGCGGCGGCCACGGCGCGTCCCGGTCGGCGCCGCGCAGCCGGGCTTCCTCCCGGCACAGCTCCAGGTAGAACTGCACCCCGCTGTGGGCGTGCATCCCGCCGAACAGCGCCAGCGCCCGGACCACCCGGCGGACCAACGCTCCCAGTACCTGCCATGCCGGTGTCCTCGGTCCGGCCATGTCCACCACCTCCTCCGTGTCCGGTGCCTGCCGGAGGGGAGGATGGGCCAGCGCGCCCGAGCGCGGCTCGAACCCGGCTCGACCCCCGCCCCGGGCGCGGCTCGGGGCGGGGTCGGAACCGGGTGGGAGCCGGGTGGGAGCGGGGTGGCGGCGGAGCAGGGACCGGCTCGGGCCGGGGCGGAGCCGACGGGGCGTCAGACCGCCCCGGCCACCAGGCCGTCCACCGGCCCGCCCGCCGGCCCGTCCTCGAACAGGCGCAGCCGGTGGGCCAGCGCGGCGGCCTCGCCGCGGCCGCCGACCGAGAGCTTGGCCAGGATGTTCGAGACGTGCACGCTGGCGGTCTTCGGCGAGATGAACAGTTGCTCGGCGATCTGCCGGTTGCTGCGGCCGAGGGTGAGCTGCCGCAGCACGTCCCGCTCGCGCGGGGTGAGGCCGAGGCCGTCGCCGCCGGGGCGGTCGGCGCCGTCCGTGCGGGCCAGGCCGAGCCGTTCGGCGAGCAGTTCGGCCTCCTGACGGGTCGGCAGGTCGCCGCGGCCGCGGGCGAGTCCGGCGGCCTCGCGGAGCATCGCGGCGGCCTCCTCGCGCTCGCCGGCGGCGGCGTGCTCCTCGGCGGCCCGCAGCAGGGCGGCGGCCAGCGGGCCGGGCAGCGCGGCGGCCCGGAGTTCGGCGACGGCGGCCGCCCAGTGCGCGGCGGCGGGGCGCCCGGCGGCGCGGGCGAGGTGGCCGGCGGTGAGCGCGGCCCGGCCGCGGTCGAGGGCGCAGCGCGGGACCAGCCCGTCGGCGGCGGCGGCGATCCGGGCGAGCGCGGCGGCGCCCTCGGGGGTGCGCGGGTGCTGGTCGGCCTCGACGGCGGCGGCGTCCGCGAGCAGGGCCAGCAGGTGGCGGTCCTGCCCGTCGGCGGCGACGGTGTCAAGGGCTTCGGCGAGCCGGGCGCGAGCCCGGTCGGGGCGGCCGAGGCGGGCGGCGAGGCGGATGCCGAGGGCGGCGGTGGGCAGCGCGTGCTGGGGCTGCCCGCCGTCGCCGCCGCTGGCGAGGGCGGCCGTCCAGTGCGCCTCGGCGCGGGCGGTGTCGCCGTGCAGCAGGGCGAGTTCGCCGCACAGCCGGTGCATGAACTCGCCGTGGGTGTCGGACTCCGGCCGGTCCTCCCACTCGGCGAGGACGGCGGCGGCCTCGGCGGTGCGGCCGGCGGCGAGCAGCGCCTCGGCGAGGTTGCCGGTGAGGATCGGGCCGGTGTTGAGCAGCAGGCCGCCGCGGCGGGCGGCGTCCAGGCCCTCGCGGGCGGCGGCCACCGCCTCCTCGGCGCGGCCGTGCGCGAGCAGCAGGCTGGAGAGGTTGTTCAGGCCGCGGGTGTACACGTCGTCGTGGCCGAGCGGGCGGGCCCGCTCCACGGCGGCGGCGAGCAGTTCGATGGCGCGGTCGCCGTCGCCGAAGTCGCCGAGCAGCCCGGCGAGGGTGATCTCGGCGTGCACCTCGACGGCGGGCGCGTCGACCTGCCGGGCGATGCAGACGGCCCGTTCGGCGGTGGCGACGACCTGCGGGCCGGGCTGCCGGAGCATGCCGTGCGCGGCGTCCAGGGCGAGCGCCTCGGCCTGCACCACGGACGGGCCGAGGCCCTGCACCAGGCGGTGGGCGTACTGGATCTCCTCGATCGCGCCGCTGCGCTTGAGGTGGCCGAGCATCCGGGCGCGCTGGAGCCGGAACCAGGCGGCCCGGGCGGGGTTGGCGGTCTCGTCGACCAGGGCGAGGGCGCGGCGGGCCAGCGACTGGCCGCGGTCGCGGTCCCCGGCGCGGCGGGCGGCGACCACGGCCTCGGCGAGCACGTCGACCAGCCGGAGCCGGTCGCAGGCGTCGTGGCCGTCCTCGTCGCAGGCGCACGGCGGGTAGGTGTCGGCCCAGTCGTAGGGGCGCAGGGTGGTGGCGAGGGTCTCCTCGGAGACGGTGTCCCAGAGTTCGAGGGCCCGTTCCAGCATCTTCAGCTGCTCGGCGAAGGCGTTGCGGCGGCGGGCGGCGCGGGCCGCGTCGAGCGCGGTGGGCAGCGCCCGGGCGGGGTGGTGCGCGTGGTACCAGTAGTCGGCGAGCCGGGCGGGGCGCAGTTCGGCGCCGACCAGCTCCGGGTCCTCCTCCAGGACGGTGGCGTAGCGCCGGTTGATCCGGTGCCGCTCGCCGGGCAGCAGGTCGTCGGAGACCGCCTCGCGGACCAGCGCGTGCCGGAACCGGTAGCCCTCGCCGTCGGTGTCGGGCCGCAGGATGTTGGCGCCGACGGCGGTGCGCAGCGCGCCGATCAGCGCGTCCTCGCCGGGGACGGCGCCGCTGCCGACGGCGACCGCGGCGAGCAGGCCGTGCTCGATCCGGGAGCCGCCCTCGGCGGCCAGTCTGACGACCCGTTGGGTCTCCTCGGGCAGCGCCTCGACCCGGACCAGCAGGATGTCGCGGAGCGTCTCGCTGAGGCCGGCCAGGCAGCCGTCCTGGTGCGCGGCGGCGAGTTCCTCGACGAAGAACGGGTTGCCCTCGGAGCGGCGGTGGATGCGGTCGACCAAGTCCCGCGGCGGGGTGGCGGTGCCGAGGATGCCGGCCAGCTGGGCCGCCACCTCGGGGCGGTCCAGCCGTTCCAGCTCCAACCGCTGCACGGTGCGCAGCCGCTCCAGTTCGGCCAGGAACGGGCGCAGCGGGTGCCGGCGGTGCAGGTCGTCGGTGCGGTAGGTGGCGACCACCAGCACCCGGGAGCCGTGCAGGGTGCGGATCAGGTAGGCCATCAGTTCCCGGGTGGAGCGGTCCGACCAGTGCAGGTCCTCGACCACCAGGACCAGCGTCCGGTCCGCGGCCAGCCGCTCGAACAGCCGGGCGGTGTGCTCGAACAGCCGGGCCCGGCCGTACTCGTCGTTGGCGGCGCCGTCGGCCTCGCCGAACTCCGGGAGCAGGCGGGCGAGATGGCCCTCCAGGCCGGCCGCGGCCCGCTCCAGTTCGGGCCCGAGCCGCCGGTGCAGGCGGCGCAGCGCCCCGGCCAGCGGGCCGTACGGCAGGCCCTCGGCGCCGAGCTCCAGACACGCGCCGAGGGCGGTGACCGCACCGCCCTCGTCCGCCCGCTGCAGGAACTCCTCGATCAGCCGGGTCTTCCCGACCCCCGCCTCGCCGCCGACCAGCACGGCGTGCGGCTCCCCCGCGGCCGCACGCCGCAGCGCGGCGTCCAGGGCGCCGGTCTCCCGGCCTCGTCCGACGAACACCGGGCTGACCGTTGACTGCTCCATGCCCGTGAGCATGCCACAGACCTCGAACACGGCCGAACGGTTATCCCGGTGCCCGTCGCCCCTGCTGTCCCGCACCAGGTCCGGCCCGACCGGGCCGGACCCGCCGGTCATCAGGCACAGCCGGCGGCGGCGCCCGCGCGGGCACCCCCGGCCCGGGTCCCGGCGGTGCGCGCCCCGGCCTCCCGGCGTGCCGAGCGGGTCAGCCGGCCGAGCAGCCCGCGCTCCCCGCCGCCGGTGCGCCGGACCTCCCGGGCCTCCCGGACCAGTCGGGCGGTGGCGGCCGCCCCGTGCAGCTCGCGCTCGCGGCTCTTGAACATCTCGTACTCGTACATCTCGGTTCCCCTCGTTGGCGTCTGCGTCCAGCATCCGCCCCCAGCGGGGTCCGTCACATCGGGCGCCTTCCCCATCTTCCGCACCGTCAGGAACCCGCCCGGGGGCGGCCGATGGGGAGAAAAGGCAGGTGCCCGCCCCCTGCCGGGGACGGGCACCGTACGCCTGGGCCTAAGGCCCCTCCTCAGACACGCCGGAAGGGCCTTACCCGCTGCCTGCTACGCCAGCTTCGCCAGGCTGTGCCGACTGGTCCTTACGCGGCAAGCCGCTGCAGGATCAGGTCCTTGACCTTCGCCGCGTCGGCCTGGCCGCGGGTGGTCTTCATCACCGCGCCGACCAGCGCGCCGACCGCCTGCACCTTGCCGTCGCGGATCTTCGCGGCGACGTCCGGGTTGTCGGCGATCGCCTGATCGACGGCCGCGCCGAGCGCGGAGTCGTCGGAGACCACGGCGAGGCCGCGCTTCTCGACCACCTCGTCCGGCTCGCCCTCGCCCGCGAGGACGCCCTCGATGACCTGGCGGGCCAGCTTGTCGTTCAGCTTGCCCTCGGCGACCAGCGCGCACACCCGGGCCACCTGGGCCGGGGTGATCGGCTGCTCGGACAGCTCGGTGCCGGTCTCGTTGGCGCGCCGCGCCAGCTCGCCCATCCACCACTTGCGGGCCTGGTCGGCGGGGGCGCCGGCCGCGATGGTCTCCGAAATGGGCTCCACCGCACCGGCGTTGAGCACCGACTGCATGTCCTTGTCGGACAGCTCCCACTCGGCCTGCAGCCGGGCCCGGCGGACCCGGGGCAGCTCCGGCAGCCCGGCCCGCAGCTCCTCGACCCACTCCCGGGCCGGGGCGACCGGCACCAGGTCGGGCTCCGGGAAGTACCGGTAGTCCTCGGCGTTGTCCTTGATCCGGCCGGCCGTGGTGGAGCCGTCCTCCTCGTGGAAGTGCCGGGTCTCCTGGACGATCGCCCCGCCGTCGGCCAGGACGGTGGCGTGCCGCTGGATCTCGAACCGGGCGGCCCGCTCCACGCTGCGCAGCGAGTTGACGTTCTTGGTCTCGCTGCGGGTGCCGAAGGTCTCGGTGCCGTTGGGGCGCAGCGACAGGTTGACGTCGCAGCGCATCTGGCCCTTGTCCATCCGGGCCTCGGAGACACCGAGCGCCTTGATCAACTCGCGCAGTTCGGCGACGTACGCCTTCGCCACCTCGGGGGCCCGGTGGCCCGCACCCTCGATCGGCTTGGTGACGATCTCGATCAGCGGGATGCCGGCCCGGTTGTAGTCCAGCAGCGAGTACTCCGCGCCGTGGATGCGCCCGGTGGCGCCGCCGACGTGCGTCGACTTCCCGGTGTCCTCCTCCATGTGGGCGCGCTCGATCTCCACCCGGAAGACCTCGCCGTCCTCCAGCTGCACGTCGAGGTAGCCGTTGAAGGCGATCGGCTCGTCGTACTGGCTGGTCTGGAAGTTCTTCGGCATGTCCGGGTAGAAGTAGTTCTTCCGCGCGAACCGGCACCACTCGGCGATCTCGCAGTTCAGCGCGAGACCGATCCGGATCGCCGACTCCACCCCGACCGCGTTGACCACCGGCAGCGACCCGGGCAGCCCCAGACACGTCGGACAGGTCTGCGAGTTCGGCTCCGCACCCAGCTCGGTCGAGCAGCCGCAGAACATCTTGGTCTTGGTACCCAGCTCGACGTGGACCTCAAGGCCCATCACCGGGTCGTACGAGGCCAGTGCGTCGTCATAGGACACCAGGGTCATGGTGCTCACAGGAATCCCTTCAATTTCAATGCGTGTTCGGTGTCCGCGAGCCATCGCTGGTACGACGGCAGCCGTCCGAGAATACGAAGATCGATGAGTTGTGCCAGTTGTTCCATGCTGTCGTCCAGCACCCCGGCGTGGCCCTTGCCGACGATCGCCTGCCAGACCCGCTTCGCGCAGGCAGGGTGGTCGGGGCGGTTGTGCGCCTTCTCCACTTCCTCCGGATGCCGATACGGGTAGGCCGTGAGGTCCGCCCCCGCGACTGCGGCGGCGATCGCCTTCCGGTCGGCGAGCATCCACGACTCGGTCATCCGGACGGGAACCAACGCCACTGGCTCGGCCGCCTTCATCCCCTGCACCCGCTGCCGGATCGTGTCCACCATGTTCTCGGCTTTCGAGCTCTCCTTCTCGTCACTGTGCAGGAAGAGCAAGCCGATCCTCAAGTCCAGCGCCATTGCCGTCGCTGCCTCGACCGCTCCCCGATCGGTGATCCGTACGGACGAGACCTCGCACGACTGCACGTACACCCTTCCGGAGGGGCTGGCCACCAACAGCTCTTCCACCTGCCGGGTGATCAGCGTCCGCAGAAACGGCTCGTCGCTCACCCCTTCCGCCATCAGCCCGAGAGACAGCCACCGACTCACGTCGTCCCCTGTCCGAGGCTGTTCAGCAGCCGTTCGACCGCCTGCGGCGACTTGAAAGTGCCAGGTGCACTGTCCGGGGTCGGTGCCAGCAGCGGAAGGGGCACCGTGATCCGGGAGATCGTGCCGCGTTCCGGGTCCACGTGGCTGACCTGCTCCATGAACACCACACTCCCGGACAGATCGTTCCGCATGGCGGTCAGCACCGCGGGGGAATGCGTGGTGATCAGCAGTTGACCCTCCCCGCGTCCGAGTCGGCGCACCAGTCTGACGACCTGCGACAGGTGCATCCCGTTCTCGATCTCCTCCACGGCCAGCGTGCTTGTCCGTTTCGGATCCCAGTAGGCCGCCAACAGGGCGAGCACTCGCAGCGTGCCGTCCGAAAGCAGCGCGGGCGAGGCCCACCCGGTGTGTTGGAACTCCACCTCGAAGTCGAACTCGCCGCGGGGGAGCATCACTGTGCTGCGAATCCCCCGTGCTCCCGGAACCAATGCGGCCAGGTCGGCCACCAAACGGATGAGTCGATCGGGGGCGGTCTCTTCGATCCGGCGGATCACCACGGCGATGTTGCTGCCGCTCGGTTCGAGCGGCCCATCGGCGTTGGGGCTTCCGTACTGCCGCAGTTCCTCGGGGTCAAGGACGTACGGCTGCCAACCAACGCACTCGGCGTACACCTTGGCCGCTATCTCCGACTCGGGCGAAGAGTCGGACACACCGTCCAGGTAGTCACTCCCGAGTCGACGGACGGCTGCCAGAGCGATCCTGTAACCGGCCTTACCCTCTGCTGCGGATACCTGGACCCAACTACCGTTGCGATCCAGAACAGCGCCGTGCCCACTGTCCCGAAGCAGGCGCAAACGCAACTCGACGGAGACCGGCTGCTCCGCCATCGGAACATCCATTCCAACCACGATCGTGAGCTCGTCCCGCTGCTGCCCCGCTGCTGCCCCGCTCCGGTGGAACAGGTTGCGCGCAGCCAGCCGCTGGTCGTCCGCAAGAGTCTCCTTGAGCCCCTTGCGGACGACGCCGGCGACCAGCCGCAGCGCGTCGAACAGGTTGGACTTGCCGGCCCCGTTGACGCCGAGAAGAACCGTCACCGGACGCACATCGAGCTCGAAGCCGACGAACGACTTGAAGCCGTCGATGCGGATCTGCGTGATCATTTCTTCTTCCCGACCTCTCCGAGACCCGCGCCGCTAGCCGAGCAGGACGTCGTCGTCGCCGAGACGCTTGAGCTCGCGGACGAGGAGCGCGGTGCCGGTGATCAGGGCGGCGGCGCCGACCACGGCGTTGATCAGCTTGAGGGTGTCGTTGTCGGCGCGGGCGCCGCGGATGTCCTTGGCGATGGAGATGGCGCCGAAGGCGCTGGTGCCGATGGACAGCCAGAGACCGGGCTTCGAGTGCTTCCAGCCCTTGGCCTTCTCGATCCTGCTCATAGTGCCGGTGCCTCCTCCAGCAGGGTGTGACCCCACTTGTCGTTGAGCGCGGCCTCGACGGCGCCGCCCACGCGGTAGAGGCGGTCGTCCGCCATCGCGGGGGCGATGATCTGCAGGCCGACCGGGAGATTGTCCTCCGGGGCGAGCCCGCAGGGCAGCGACATGGCCGCGTTGCCGGCGAGGTTCGAGGGAATGGTGCACAGATCGGCGAGGTACATCGCCATCGGGTCGTCTGCCCGCTCGCCGATCGGGAATGCCGTGGTCGGGGTGGTCGGGGAGACCAGCACGTCCACGCCCGCGAAGGCGGCGTCGAAGTCCCGGGAGATCAGGGTGCGGACCTTCTGGGCCGAGCCGTAGTAGGCGTCGTAGTAGCCCGAGGAGAGCGCGTAGGTGCCGAGGATGATGCGGCGCTTGACCTCGTCGCCGAAGCCGGCCTCGCGGGTGAGCGCGGTGACCTGCTCGGCGGAGCGCTTGCCGTCGTCGCCGACCCGCAGGCCGTAGCGCATCGCGTCGAACCGGGCCAGGTTCGAGGAGCACTCGGACGGGGCGATCAGGTAGTACGCGGGCAGCGCCAGCGTGAACGACGGGCAGGACACCTCGACGACCTCGGCGCCCAGCTCGCGGAGCAGCTCCACGGCCTCGTTGAAGCGCTGCATCACGCCGGCCTGGTAGCCCTCGCCGGCGAACTCCTTGACCACGCCGATCCGCATGCCGCGCACGTCGCGCAGCTTCGCGGCGGCGACCACGGCCGGGACGGGCGCGTCGATCGAGGTGGAGTCGAGCGGGTCGTGCCCGGCGATCGCCTCGTGCAGCAGCGCCGCGTCCAGCACGGTGCGGGCGCACGGGCCGCCCTGGTCGAGCGAGGAGGAGAAGGCGATCAGGCCGTAGCGGGACACCGCGCCGTAGGTGGGCTTGACGCCGACGGTGCCGGTGACGGCGCCGGGCTGGCGGATCGAGCCGCCGGTGTCGGTGCCGATGGCGAGCGGCGCCTCGAAGGCGGCCAGCGCGGCCGCCGAGCCGCCGCCGGAGCCGCCGGGGATCCGGGTCAGGTCCCACGGGTTGCCGGTCGGGCCGTAGGCGGAGTTCTCGGTGGAGGAGCCCATCGCGAACTCGTCCATGTTGGTCTTGCCGAGGATGACCACGCCCGCGTCCTTCAGACGCCGCGTCAGGGTGGCGTCGTAGGGCGGGATCCAGCCCTCCAGCATCTTCGAGCCGCAGGTGGTCGGGATGCCCTGGGTGGTGAAGACGTCCTTCAGCGCGAGCGGGACACCGGCCAGCGGGCCCAGCTCGGCGCCGGCCGCGCGCTGCTCGTCGACGGCCCGGGCCGCGGCCAGCGCGCCCTCGGCGTCCACGTGCAGGAAGGCGTTGACCTTCTTGTCGACGGCGTCGATCCGGTCCAGGTGGGCCTGGGCGACCTCGACGGCGGAGACCTGGCCGCCGGCGATCGCGGCGGCCGTCTCGGCCGCCGTGTACTTGATCAGTTCGGTCATCTCGGTCAGTCCTCCCCGAGGATCTGCGGCACGCGGAAACGCTGGTCCTCGCTCGCCGGGGCGCCGGACAGCGCCTGCTCCGGGGTCAGCGACGGTCGCACCTCGTCCGCGCGCATCACGTTGGTGAGCGGGAGCGGGTGCGAGGTCGGCGGGACGTCCTGCCCCGCGACCTCGGAAACGCGGGCGACCGCGCCGATGATCACGTCGAGCTGCTCGGCGAAGTGGTCCAACTCCTCCGCCTGCAACTCCAGACGCGACAGCCGGGCGAGGTGGGCGACCTCCTCGCGCGTGATGCCAGGCATGCAGCGATCCTCAAGGGTGAGTTCTGGGGGCCGGGCGCCTGCCACTGGCCGCACCCGTCCTTTCGGTCAGGAAGCCCATCCTATGGGCAGAAGGGGTGCGTCCCGGGGCGCGGGGAACCGCGCACGCGCGGCGGGGCCCGCCCGAGGACGGCACCACCCCCTCGAACGGGCCCCGCGACGCACCCGCCTACCGGGGCAGCGACTCCACCGGCGAGGCGCCGGTGCGCCGCACCAGCAGCCACGCGGTGGCCTGGTCGGCCGGGAGCGCCGCCGACACCAGCCAGCCCTGGACGGCGTCCACCCCCATGTCGTGCAGGCGCTCCCAGGTCTCGTCGTCCTCGACGCCCTCGGCGACCACGGTCAGCCCGAGCGAGTGCGCGAGCTCCACCGAGCAGCGGACCACCGCCGCGTCGTGGTCGTCGGCGACCATCCGGGACACGAAGGACCGGTCGATCTTGAGCTCGCCGACCGGCAGGCTGCGCAGCCGCACCAGCGAGGAGTGCCCGGTGCCGAAGTCGTCCAGCGACATCCGGACGCCGTAGCGCCGCAGCTCGGCGAGGGTGTCGGCGGCGCGTCGGCTGTCGTCGAGCAGCAGCCGCTCGGTGATCTCCAATTGGAGCGCCTCCGGCGGGACCTGGTGCCGGGTCAGGTGTCCGGCGACCCGGGCCGCGAAACCCGGGCTGAGGACGTCGCGGGGCGAGACGTTGACGGCGACCGGCACCATCAGGCCCTGGTGGCGCCAGCGGGCGATCTGCCCGACGGCGCTCTCCAGCACGTAGTCGGTGAGCCGGGGCATCAGCCCGGAGGACTCGGCGAGGCTGATGAACTCGTCGGGCGGCACCCGGCCCTGGCCGGGGCGGTCCCAGCGGACCAGCGCCTCCAGCCCGACCACGCTGCCGTCGAAGGCCACCTTGGGCTGGTAGTGCAGCTGCACCTCGTTCATCTCGATGGCCCGCCGCAGGTCACCGAGCAGGCCGATCCGGTACGGGGTGTCGAGGTCGCGGGACTCGTCGTAGCGCTCGACGCCGCTGCGGCTGTGCTGGGCGTGGCCCATCGCCACGTCGGCGCGGCGCAGCAGCGACTCGGCGTCCTGGGCGTGCGTCGGGTAGACGCAGACCCCGGCACTGGCCTCCAGGACCAGCAGCAGTCCGTCGAGCCGGATCGGGGCGGCGAGTTCGGCGATCAGCGCCTTGGCGACCCGCTCCAGCACCTCGGGGCTGCCGACGCCGGGCAGCAGGACGGCGAACTCGTCGCCGCCCATCCGGGCCACCACCGGGCGCTCGCCGCGGCGGACCGGCGGGGGCAGCGCGGAGCCCTCCTCGCCCTCCCGGGCGGGGCCGGCCCCGGAGCGCAGCGCGCGGTGCAGGCGGCGGGCGATGTGCACCAGCAGGCGGTCGCCCGCGGTGTGGCCCAGGGCGTCGTTGAGGGAGCGGAAGCGGTCCAGGTCGAGCAGGACCAGCCCGACGCTGTAGCCGGGCTCCGCCTCGTGCTTGGCGAGGGCCTCCTGGGTGGCGATCAGCAGGGCCTGCCGGTTCGGCAGGTCGGTCAGCGGGTCGGTGAGCTGGTCCCGGGCCCGGTCCCGGGCGATCCGCCAGGCGGCGACGAGCACGGCCAGGGGAACCGCGAACAGCGGGAGCAGTTCGGGTTCGTAGCGGTACACCAGGACGGCCAGCGGAATGAGCGGCGCGGCCCCGGCCAGCAACACGCCGAGCAGCAGGACCGCACCTGCCACCCCCTGCGGCGGGCGTGTGGGCGCGCCGCCGGTCGTACGATCCATAAGCCCAGTCCTCCGTCGGGCCCGCCCCCGCAGGGCCGCCTCACGGTGAGGCACCCCTCTCCTCAGGGGTACCGGTGGACGTCAGACGAGGGCGTGTCCCCGGGGCTCCGGCGGCGAAACCGTTGCCACACACTCCTTGCTGACAGTTCGTAGCGCCCAGGGTAAGCCGGGGCGCCCCGCAGGGGCGCACTTTCCGGTCACCTCCGAGCGCGACGTCGTATCCGCGCGCTGCTCAGTGACACAATGCCCGATTTCGCTCTCGAACACCCGACTGACGCGGCATCAGGACGATAACGACCCGTCAGGAAACCTGCTCCTCCTGCCCTTCCCCCGCCTTTTCCGGCGTTTCCGGCGTTTCCGGCGCAACGGCCGCGGGCTCGGCGGCCGCCTCGACCGGCTCGGCGGCCGGCTCCAGGCCGAGGTGGGCCCGGGCGGCGTCGGCCCCCTGGTCGAGCAGCACGGCGAAGCCCGCGTCGTCCAGCACCGGGAGGCCGAGCTGCACCGCCTTGTCGTACTTCGACCCGGGGTTGTCGCCGACCACCACGAAGTGCGTCTTCTTCGAGACCGAGCCGGTGACCTTGGCGCCGCGCGAGGTCAGCGCCTCCTTGGCGCCGTCCCGGGTGTGCCCGGCGAGGGTGCCGGTGACCACCACGGTCAGGCCCTCCAGCGGGCGCTCGCCCGGCTCCTCGCCGCCCTGCTCGACGAAGGCCACCCCGGCGGCCCGCCACCGCTCCAGGATCTCCCGGTGCCAGTCCTCCGCGTACCACTCCTTGACGGCCCGGGCGATGGTCGGCCCGATGCCCTCGACGGCGGCCAGCTCGGCCTCGTCGGCGGCGAAGACCCGGTCCAGGTCGCGGAACTCCCGGGCCAGCGCCTGGGCGGCGACCGGGCCGACGTGCCGGATCGACAGGCCGTTCAGGAAGCGCCACAGCGGGCGGTCCTTGACCTTCTCCAGGTTCTCCAGCAGCACCCCGGTGTTCTTCTTCGCCAGGCCCGCGTTGTTGGCGAAGAAGAACACCTCCTTCTCCTCGCCGGTCTCGTCGTCCAGCTTGGGCATGCCGGTCTTCTGGTCGCGCACCAGCACCTTGATCGGCAGCAGCTGCTCCTCGGTCAGGCCGAAGATGTCGCCCTCGGTGCGGACCGGCGGCTCGGTCGGCGCCAGCGGCTGGGTGAGCGCGGTGGCGGCGACGTAGCCGAGGCCCTCGACGTCCAGGCACTGACGGCCGCAGAGGAAGGCGATCCGCTCGCGGATCTGGGCCGGGCAGTACCGGGCGTTCGAGCAGCGCAGGTCGATGTCGCCCTCGGACATCGGGCGCAGCGGGCTGCCGCACTCGGGGCAGTCGGCGGGCATCACGAACTCCCGCTCGGTGCCGTCCCGCAGGTCGTAGACCGGGCCGAGGATCTCCGGGATCACGTCGCCGGCCTTGCGCAGCACGACGGTGTCGCCGATCAGCACGTCCTTGGCCTTGACGATCTGCTGGTTGTGCAGGGTGGCGTACTGCACCATCGAGCCGGCCACCTTCACCGGCTCGGCCAGCATCGCGTACGGGGTGGCCCGGCCGGTCCGGCCGATGCCGATCTTGATGTCGGCGAGCTTGCCGGTGACCTCCTCCGGCGGGTACTTCCAGGCGATCGCCCAGCGCGGCGACTTGGAGGTGGAGCCGAGCCGGCCCTGCAGGGCGATCTCGTCGACCTTGACCACCACGCCGTCGATCTCGTGCTCGACGGAGTGCCGCTGCTCGCCGAAGTGCGCGATGAACGCCCGGACCTCGTCCAGCGTCCCGACCACCTTGTTGTGCCGGGCGGTGGGCAGGCCCCAGCCGTGCAGCAGCTCGTAGGCGTGCGACTGGCAGTCGATGTCGAAGCCCGTCCGGGCACCGATGCCGTGCACCACCATCCGCAGCCCGCGGGCCTTGGTGACCAGCGGGTCCTTCTGGCGCAACGAGCCGGCCGCGGCGTTGCGCGGGTTCATGTACAGCTTGCCCATCGCCAGCAGCCGCTTGCCGGCCGCGGCGCGCTCCACGTTCTCCAGCCGGCGGCGCTCGTTCTCCTCGGCGATGGCGCCGTTCAGCGCGTCGAAGGCCGCGTCGGAGAGGTAGACCTCGCCGCGGACCTCCACCAGCTCCGGCAGGTCCTCGCCGTGCAGCCGGTGCGGGACGCCCGCGATGGTGCGGACGTTGGCGGTGATGTCGTCGCCGACCGTGCCGGTGCCGCGGGTGGCGGCCAGCACCAGCTCGCCGCGCTCGTACGTCAGGTTGACGGCCAGGCCGTCGACCTTCAGCTCGCACAGGTAGTGGTAGTCGATGCCGGCCAGCTCCTCGGCGACCCGCTCGGCCCAGGCGGCCAGCTCCTCCTCGTCCATCGCGTTGTCGAGGCTGAGCAGCCGCTCGCGGTGCACCACGGGGGCGAACTGCTCGCTGGTGCCGCCGCCGACCTGCTGGCTCGGCGAGTCGGGCGTGCGCAGCGCCGGGTGCTCGGCCTCCAGCGCCTCCAACTCCCGCATCAGGGCGTCGAACTCGCCGTCGCTGATGACCGGGGCGTCCTGGTCGTAGTACCGGGCCCGGTGCTCCTGGATCTCGGTCGCCAGCTCGGCGTGCCGCGTCCGCACCTCCGCCGGGATCTCCGCCCAGCCCTCCACAGCCGCCACCGCGCCGTCCTCCTCGCTCGTCACTCCGGGTTGTCCACCAGGCTCCGGGCGGCCCGCACCGCCGCGGCCAGCGCCCGCCGCGCGTACGCCGGGGAGGCCCCCGCCAATCCGCACGTCGGTGTCACCACCACGCGGCGGCCGAGCAGTTCGGGGGCCAGCCCCAGCCTGCGCCACAGCGTCCTGACACCCTGGACACTACCGGCCGGGTCGGACACCGTTTTTGATTCGGCGGGTGTCGCGTCGGTGGACGGCAGCACTCCGGCGAGCAGCAGCGTGCCGCCCTCGACCGCCTCGCCCAGGTCGTCGTCGTGACGCTCCGTCAGCAGCGAGAAGTCCAGCGAGATCCCGGCCGCACCGGCCCGGCGCAGCAGCGGGATCGGCACCCCGGGCGCGCAACTGTGCACCAGGACGGGCGCGTCGAGGCTGCCGATCACCTCCCGCAGCGTCTGCTCGGCGCGTTGGCGGTCGATCGCGCGCAGCCGCTGGAAGCCGCTGGCGGTCTTCACCGACCCGGCGAGCACGGCGGGCAGCAGCGGTTCGTCCAGCTGCAGCACCACGGTGGCGCCGGGGACCCGGCGGCGGACGTCGGCGAGGTGGCGGCGCAGGCCCTCGGTGAGCGAGCCCGCGACGTCCCGGCAGGCGCCGGGGTCGCTGAGCGCCTTCTCGCCGTGCTTGAGCTCGATCGACCCGGCCAGCGTCCACGGCCCGACGGCCTGCACCTTGAGCAGGCCGGTGTAGCCCTGGGTGTACTCCTCCAGGGCGTCCAGGTCCTCGCCGAGCCAGGAGGCGGCCCGTTTGGTGTCCCGGCCGGGGCGGTCGGTGAACCGCCAGCCGCTCGGCTCGGTCTGCACGAACAGCTCGGTCAGCAGCCCGGCGCCGCGGCCGATCATGTCCGCCCCGGGGCCGCGCCCCGGCAGCTCGGGCAGGTGCGGCAGCTGCTCCAGTTCGGCCGTCACCCCCCGGGCCATCTCCCGTACATCCCCACCGGGCATCGACCCCACCCCGGTCGCCGCCCCGGCCAGCTCCGCGAAAACGTCCGCCCCGGTCACAGGCTCGGTCCCAGGCTCACTCACAGGCTCAGTCACAGGGAGAGGGTACGCACCCGGCGGGCCCGCGCCCTCATCCGGCGAGTTCGGCCAGCAGCAGCCCGGCCGCCCGGGCCGGGTCGCCGGCGGCGCGCTCCAGCAGGTCGGCGGCGCTGTACCCGTCCTCGTCCGCCCCCGGCACGGTCACCCGCAGGCAGTGCACCGAGTCGTGACGCGGCGCGTGCAGCGCGGCGCCGAGGCCGGGGCGCCGCCGCTCCAGCTCCAGGACGAGCGCCCAGGCGTCGTCCTCGGTGCGGGCCCGCCGGGCGGGGTCGCAGGCGGCGACGGCCTCTTCCGTCCCGGCGTCGTCGCCGTGCGCCCGCAGGGCGGGGAGCAGCGCGGGGTCGCCGAGGATCTCGGCGGCCTCCAGCAGGTGGGTGCCGGGCCCGTCGGCGGCCAGCAGCCGGGCGACCAGCTCCACCGCCCCGGGGGCGTGCCGCCGGGCCAGGCAGCGCGCGGCCTCCTGCCGGACCTCGGCGTCCTCGTCGGCGGCGCACCGCCACAGCGCCGCCCGGACGGCGGGCGTGTCGTGGTCGAGCTGGCAGCCCAGTGAGAAGACCGCCCAGTTGCGGACGTCGGCGTCCTCGTCCCCGGTGAGCCGGATCAGGGTCCGCACGTGCTCCCCGTCGGGCCGCCCGCCGTGGTCGAAGCCGAGCGCGACGGCGACGTGGAAGCGCAGGTCGGCGTCCTCGTGCCGGGCGAGCCGCAGCAGGGCGGGCAGGACCCGCGGGTCCTGCGTCCGGCCCAGGCCGGTCGCCAGGGAGCCCAGCACAGCGGCCTCGGTCTCCGTCCGCGCCAGCGCCGTCAGCGCCTCGGCCACCGGGCCGCGCACGGGCGCGTGCAGGTCGGCCGCACCGGACAGCAGGTCGCAGCCCACCTCGCGCTCCAGCGGGTCGGCGGAGGTCAGCAGCGCCGTGCCGACCCGCAGCGCGGCCGCTCCGCCGTCCGCCCGGACCGCCTCGTCGAGGAGCCCCCAGTAGCTGTGCTCGTCCTGGTCCGCCCCCGTGCGCCGGGCCCGTCGCGCCGCCGTCGTCAGGCGCTCCGCCGTGTTGTCGTCCATGGGCGGCATTCTGGCCCGGCGGGGCGGCCGTCCGGTACGGGTTTTCGCCCGCCGTCCGGTACGGGTGCTCGCCCGCCGCCCGCTACCGCCCGGGGCGGACGGTGATCTCGGTGATCTCGGCGTCCCGCGGCAGGTCCAGCGCGGTGAGGATCGCGGTGGCCACCGACTCGGGGGCGATCCAGCGCTCCGGGTCGTACTCCTGGCCCTCCTGCCGGTGCACCTCCTCCTGCATCGGCGTGGCCGTCCGCCCCGGGTACACGGTGGTGACCCGGACGCCGTTGCCGTGCTCCTCCTGCCGGAGCGCGTCCGCCAGCGCCCGCAGCGCGAACTTGCTGGCCGCGTACGAGCCCCAGGTCGGGTGGGCGTGCAGCCCGGCGCCGGAGTTGACGAACACCACGTGGCCGCGGGCCAGCCGCAGCGAGGGCAGCAGCAGACGGGTGATCTCGGCGGGCGCGACGGTGTTGACGTTGAGCTGGTGCTGCCACGCCTTGACGGGGGTGTCGCCGATCCCGCCCAGCTCCACCACCCCGGCGACGTGCAGCAGCGAGTCCAGTTCGACCGGCAGCGCCTGGTGCCCGAACGCCCAGGACAGCTTGGCCGGGTCGTCCAGGTCCCCGACCAGCGTCCGCGCGGCGGGGTACCGCTCGCGCAGCTGGGCGGCCCGGCGCGCGTCCCGGGCCAGCAGCCACAGCTCCTCGCCGCGCTCGGTGAGCCGGTCGGCGACGACCGAGCCGATGCCGGAGCCGGCCCCGGTGATCAGGTGGACACCCATGACTGTCTCCTCAGTTCCGGTCGGCGGTCAGCCGGGCGAACACCTCGGCGGGGGTCCGCGCGAAGGACACCAGCTCGGCGAGCGGGCGCGGCAGGAAGCCCTCCGCGTCCATCCGCTCCAACTGGAGCCGCAGCCCCGCGTAGAAGCCGTCGGTGTCCAGCAGCACCACCGGCTTGTCGTGCATGCCGTGCTTCTTCAGCTCCAGCACCTCGGTGACCTCGTCCAGCGTCCCCAGCCCGCCGGCCAGCACCACCAGCGCGTCCCCGTGCGCCAGCAGCTCGGCCTTCCGCGCCGCCAGGTCCGGCGTCATCACCAGCACGTCCGCGCCCTTGTAGACCTTGTGCTGCAGGAACTCCACCGAGATCCCGACCAGCCGCCCCCCGGCCGCCTTCACCCCGTCCGCCAGCTGCCCCATCAACCCGGCCCGGGACCCGCCCCACACCAGCGTGTGCCCGCCCTCCCCCAGCAGCCGGGCGAACTCCGCCGCCGGAACGGTGTACTTCCTGTCGAGCCGATGCGCGGAACAGAAGACAGTGATGTTCATAGTGCCCCCAGTCCTACCACCCCCCGCCGCGCCCGGGTCAACCCGATAACCGGTCCGCCCCCGGACTACTGGACGGCGACGGCCCGTTCGGTGCTCGCGATGGTCGCGGAGCCGACCACCCGGGTGCCGTCGTACAGCACCACGGCCTGGCCGGGGGCGATGCCGCGGGCGGGGGTGTCGAGGCGGACGTGCAGTTGGTCGTCCGTCAGGGTGGCGGTGACCGGGACCTCGTCGCCGTGGGCCCGGAGCTGGGCGGTGTAGCGGCCCTCGCCGGCGGCGGGGGTGCCGCACCAGCGGGGGCGGATCGCGGTGAGGGCGTGCACGTCGAGGCCCTCGACCGGGCCGACGGTGACGGTGTTGTTCACCGGGGAGATGTCGAGGACGTAGCGGGGCTTGCCGTCGGCGGCGGGGCGGCCGAGCCGCAGGCCCTTGCGCTGGCCGATGGTGAAGCCGTACGCGCCGTCGTGCTCGCCGAGCTTGGTGCCGTCGGTGTCGAGGATGTCGCCGGTGGCGGTGCCGAGGCGCTCGGCCAGGAAGCCCTGGGTGTCGCCGTCGGTGATGAAGCAGATGTCGTGGCTGTCGGGCTTCTTGGCGACGGCCAGGCCGCGCCGCTCGGCCTCTTCGCGGATGACGTCCTTGGTGGTGTCGCCGAGCGGGAACAGCGAGTGCGCGAGCTGCTCGGCGTCGAGCACGCCGAGCACGTAGGACTGGTCCTTGGCGGCGTCGACGGCGCGGTGCAGCTCGCGAGTGCCGTCGGGCCGGTCGGCGATCCGGGCGTAGTGGCCGGTGCAGACGGCGTCGAAGCCGAGCGCGATCGCCTTGTCCAGCAGCGCGGCGAACTTGATCTTCTCGTTGCAGCGCAGGCACGGGTTGGGGGTGCGCCCGGCGGCGTACTCGGCGACGAAGTCGTCGATGACGTCCTCGCGGAAGCGCTCGGCCAAGTCCCAGACGTAGAACGGGATGCCGATCACGTCGGCGGCGCGGCGGGCGTCCCGGGAGTCCTCCAGGGTGCAGCAGCCGCGGGCGCCGGTGCGGAAGGACTGCGGGTTGCTGGCGAGCGCCAGGTGGACGCCCGTCACCTCGTGGCCCGCCTCGACGGCCCGGGCGGCGGCGACGGCGGAGTCGACGCCGCCGGACATCGCGGCGAGCACGCGCAGACGGCCGGTGGACGGGGTGGTCGGGGCGCCGGGGAAGTCAGTCATAAGGCTTCCAGCGTAACGGGGCCCGGCCCCGGCCCCGCAGCCGATCCGCCCGGCCCCGCCCCCGCCCCCGCAGCCACCCGGTCACTCCCCCGCTCCGCCGCTCCCCCGCCGCCCGAGCCGATCCGCCCGGCCGCTTCCCGCCCTCCCTCCGCCACTGCCCTACCACCCCCGCCCCCGCCGGCCCCTCCGCCGATCAGCCTCGCCCTCACCGCGCCCTGCGCCGATCTCCCACCCCCGTCCTCGCCACTCCGTCCCCACCGCTCCCCCATCCCCATCCCCGCCCCCGCCCGGCCGCTCAGCCGTGCACCAGGACGGGCGGCCCGGCCCCGTCGGCGGCGGTCGCGGCCCCGGCGGGGCGCTGCCGGGGCAGGGCGAGGGCCAGCAGCAGGGCGGTGAGCAGCAGCGCCGCCCCGGTGCCGAAGGCCAGCCGGTAGCCGGTGACCCCGGGGCCGCCGGCCAGCGCGGTGAGGACGGCGACGCCGAGCGCCGCGCCGACCTGCTGGGTGGTGTTGAGCAGGCCGGAGAGCAGCCCGGCGTCCTCGGGCCGGGCGTCGGCCAGGCCGAGCGCGGTGAGCGCGGTCGCGGCGAGCCCGAACCCGGCGGCGCTCAGCAGGGTGGGCAGCACGTCGCGGGCGTAGTCCAGGTGCCCGGCGGGGAGCCGGACCAGCAGGGCGATGCCGACGGTGAGCAGGGCCAGGCCGAGCAGCAGGGTGCGGCGCTCGCCGAACCGGGCGATGGCGCGGGCGGCGAGCAGCAGCGAGACGGCGGCGATGACCAGGGCGGCGGGCAGCATGGCCAGGCCGGTGGCGAGCGCGCTGTAGTGCTGGACGTTCTGCAGGTACAGGGCGAGCAGCACCTGGAACCCGAACAGGGCGGCCAGCATGAGCAGTTGGACGGCGTTGGCGAGGGCGGTGGTGCGCCGGGCGAGCACCCGCAGCGGCAGCAGCGGGGTGGCGGCGCGGGCCTGCCGGAGCACGAAGCCGGCCAGCAGCAGGAGCGCGGCGGCGCCGGTGGCGAGGGTGCGGGCGGCGGCCCAGCCGGCCGGGCCGCCCTCGACGATGGCGTAGACGCCGAGCATCAGTCCGCCGGTGACCAGGACGGCGCCGGGGGCGTCGGCGCCCGCCCGGAGGCCGGGGCCGCGGTCGTCGGCGAGCAGGCGGCGGCCGGCGAGCAGGGCGGCGGCGCCGATCGGCAGGTTGATGAAGAAGATCCAGTGCCAGCCGAGCCCTGCGGTGAGGACGCCGCCGAGCACCTGGCCGAGCGAGGCGCCGGCCGCGCCGGTGAAGCCGACGGCGCCGAACGCCCTGGCCCGTTCGGCGGGGTCGGGGAAGAGCGCGACCACCATGCCGAGGCCGACGGCCGAGGCCATCGCCCCGCCGGCGCCCTGCAGGAAGCGGGCGGCGACCAGCGTCCCGGCGCCGGTGGCGAGGCCGCACAGCACGGAGGCGGCGGTGAAGCCGGCGATCCCGGCGAGGTAGACCCGGCGGCGGCCGAGCAGGTCGCCGAGCCGGCCGGCGAGCAGCAGCAGGCCGGCGAAGGCGATCACGTAGGCATCCACCACCCAGGCCAGTCCGGCCGGGCCGATCCGCAGGTCGGCCTGGATGGCGGGCAGCGCGACGGTGGTGATCGAGCCGTCCAGGATCACCATCAGCATCCCGGCGCACACCACCGCGAGGGCCGACCAGCGGGCACGTGACGGGTTTTCGGACATGGGTCCCTCCCTCCCGGGGTGCACGGGCGTGCGCCCCCGACAAGAGAGACCGTAGCAGATGGTTTTGTAGTAGACGATTTACCAGCGGACGGTCAGCCCTGCCGGGACCGCCGCGGCCGGCGCACCACGCCGCCCTCGCCGACCACCGGGAACTCCGCCGCCCGCTGCAGCCGGTCCAGCGCGTCCACGAACACCTGCCGCTCCCCCGCCGACAGCTCGCCCAGCGCCTCCCCGTGCACCCGGTCGACGATCACCTCACCGCGCCGGACCAGCTCCGCGCCGGCGGGGGTGACCCGGATGACCTTCACCCGCCGGTCGGTCGCGGACGGGTGGCGCTCGGCCAGGCCGTCCCGCTCCAGCTCGTCGGCGGTCACCACCATGGTGGTCTTGTCCAGGCCCGCGATGGCGGCCAGCTGCGACTGGGTGCGCTCGGCCTCCAGGGCGTGCAGCAGCACGCAGTGCTTGCGCGGGGAGCTGTCGATCTCGGCCAGGGCCAGCGACAGCCGGGTGTTCATCGCGTGCGCGGCCTGGACCAGCATCCCGGTGAGGTCGCGGACGGTGCGCTCGGGCAGGGGTGCGTTCATGACCCCAGAGTACGACCGGAAGCAGAAGGTTCCGCCGCAGAGGAAATCGGGCCTCAGCGCGCCGCGCGCACCAGCCCGGCCCGGCGGGCCCGCTCGACCGCGCCGGGCAGCGCGGCGGCCAGCGCCGCCACGTCGGCGGCGGTGGAGGTGTGCCCGAGCGAGAACCGCAGCGAGGCGCGGGCCAGTTCGGGGGCCACGCCCATCGCCAGCAGCACGTGGCTGGGCTGCGGGACGCCCGCCGAGCAGGCCGAGCCGGTGGAGCACTCGACGCCGGCCGCGTCCAGCAGCATCAGCAGTGCGTCGCCCTCGCAGCCGGGGAAGGAGAAGTGCGCGTTGGCGGGCAGCCGCCCGTCCGCGCCGGGGTCGCCGTTCAGCACCGCGTCGGGCGCGGCCGCGCGGACCACCGCCAGCAGTTCGTCGCGCAGCGCGCCGACCGCGGCGGCGTGCCCGGGCTGCCGCCGGACGGCGAGGTCGGCGGCCACCGCGAACCCGGCGGCGCCGGGCACGTCCAGCGTCCCGGAGCGGACGTCGCGCTCCTGGCCGCCGCCGTGCAGCAGCGGGACGGGCGCGGCGGACCGGGCCAGCAGCAGCGCGCCGACGCCGTAGGGGCCGCCGACCTTGTGGCCGGTGACGGTGAGCGCGGTCAGCCCGGAGTCGGCGAAGGAGACCGGGACCTGGCCCAGCGCCTGCACCGCGTCGGAGTGCATGGGGATGCCGAACTCGGCCGCCACGGCGGCGAGTTCGCGGATCGGCTGGAGGGTGCCGACCTCGTTGTTGGCCCACATCACGGTGACCAGCGCGACGCTCTCCGGGGACCGCCCGATCGCCTCCCGGAGTACCTCGGGGTGCACCCGGCCGAGCCCGTCGACCGGCAGGTACTCGACCTCGGCGCCCTCGTGCTCGGCCAGCCAGTGCACCGCGTCCAGCACCGCGTGGTGCTCGACGGGGCTGCTCAGCACCCGCCGCCGGACCGGGTCGGCGTCCCGCCGGGACCAGTACAGGCCCTTCACGGCGAGGTTGTCGGACTCGGTGCCGCCGCCGGTGAGCACGATCTCGCTGGGGCGGGCGCCCAGCGACTCGCCCAGCGACTCGCGGGCCTCCTCGACCGTCCGGCGGGCCCGCCGCCCGGCGGCGTGCAGCGAGGAGGCGTTGCCGACCGTGCCGAACCGCGCCGTCATCGCGGCGATCGCCTCGGGCAGCATCGGGGTGGTGGCGGCGTGATCGAGGTAAGCCATAGCGGGACCAGTGTAGGCGGCCGAAGAGTCACGATTTGGCCATTGCACCCTCTGCAACGCGCCGTTAGCCTTCCGGCCACGCCGATGTGAGAGGAGAGGGGCCGTGTCCCAGACGGTCGACCGCGCGCTGACCATCCTGGCCTCGCTCGGCGAGGGCCCCGCGTCGCTGGAGCAGGCCGCCGCCCGGATCGGTGTGCACAAGTCCACCGCGCTGCGGCTGCTGCGCACCCTGCAGGAGCACGGCTTCGTGCACCGGCAGTCCGACCAGCGCTACCGGCTCGGCGGGCGGCTGTTCTCGCTGGCCCACCAGGCGCTGGAGGGCATCGACATCCGGCAGGTCGCCGCCCCGTACCTGGCGGTGCTGAACGAGCGCTACGGGCACACCGTCCACCTGTCGGTGCTGGAGGGCGACGAGGTGCTGTACCTCGACAAGGTCGAGGCCAAGTACCCGGACCGGGACCGCAGCTGGCTGGGCGAGGCCAGCCGGATCGGCAAGCGCGCCCCGGCGGTGGCGACCGCGGCGGGCAAGGTGCTGCTGGCGGACCTGCCGGCCGAGCGGCTGGCGGCGTTCCTGGCCGAGGCCGAGTTCCCGGCCCGCACCCCGCAGTCGATCCGCGACCCGGAGGCGTTCCGGGTCGAGCTGGCCGAGGTGCGCCGGCTGGGCTGGGCGGTGGACCAGGCCGAGTACCAGGAGGCGGTGAACTGCATCGCCGCGCCGATCGCCGGGACGGAGGGCACCGCGATCGCGGCCTGCTCGATCTCCGCCCCGGTCCGGGTCGCCTCGGTGACCGAGCTCAGCAAGCTGCTGCCGGAGCTGCTCTGCACGGTCGAGGCGATCTCGCTGGCGTACGGCGGCTCCCCTACTCCTCGCTGGTGCGAGAACCGTTGCGGTGCCAAGCACGAGGTGCGCGCCAGCCGTACTTGAGCGCCAGCATCCGCAGGGTGAAGGCGACGGCGGCGGCCAGCCCGGCGGTCAGCGGGGTGAGCCGGCCGGCGCCGATCAGCACCGCGACGATCGCCGAGCCGACCAGCGCGGGCACCGCGTAGATCTCCCGGTCCCAGCGCAGCAGCGAGGGCGGCTCCATCGCCAGCAGGTCGCGAACCACGCCGCCGCCGGCGGCGGTGAGCATGCCGCAGGCCACCGAGGCGACCGCGCCGAGGCCGTGGTCGTGCGCCTTGATGGTGCCGGTGACGCAGAACAGTCCGAGGCCGGCCGCGTCCAGCACCATCACGGCCCGGGTGATCCGCTCCACCTCGGGGTGCAGGAAGAACACCACCACGCCGGCCACCAGCGGGGTCGGGAAGTAGCCGGCGTTGGTGAACGCCGCCACCGGCAGCGCGCCGATCACCAGGTCGCGCAGCACGCCGCCGCCGAGCGCGGTGGCCTCGGCCAGCACGCAGATGCCGAAGATGTCCATGTTCTTGCGGACGGCCATCAGGCCGCCGGAGAGCGCGAAGACGAAGATGCCCACCAGGTCGAGGACCTGCTGGACGTTGTGCGGGAAGATCTCGGATGTCACCCGGACAGTGTCCATGTCGCCGCCCCGCGGCCCGCCCCCGGGCCGTCAGGCGAAGGACTCGCGCGGCGCCGGTCCGCCCAGCGCGTTCCGCCGGGCCGGCATCCGCAGGGTCGTCATCCGCCGCCAGCCGCCCGCCCGTTCGTAGCCGTACACGGCGTGGATGCCGGCCGCCAGCACCGCCGACTTCGCCCGCGGCCAGCGCAGCAGCTCGCCCAGGTGCGCCATCACGGCGAGGCTGACGTCCCGGTAGGTGCGGATCTCGGCCCGGGCGGTGGACTGCAGGGTGTCCAGGATCGCCCGGCCGTGGCCGCGGTGGGCGAGCCGCAGCAGCTCCTCGTGGCAGAACGCCAGGTGGTTGTCCTCGTCGTGGGAGATCATCCGGACCGCCCGGCCCAGGTCGGGGTGGTCGCCGAAGATCTTCTTGAGCATCAGCATCTGCTCGGCGGCGCGCTGTTCGGTGACCCGGCTGTGCGCCAGGTAGGTGATCACGTCCCGCTCGGTCAGCGGCTCGTCGCGGCGCAGCCGGGAGTGCGCGAGGCCGATGCCCTGCCGCTCCAGGATCATCGTGTAGTCGGTGTCGCCGGGGACGTCCCGCTCGGTCAGGCCGCGCTTGTGCAGCAGCGCCTTGAAGATCCGGCCGTGCTTGTCCTCGTCGGCGCCGTGCCGGGCGACCTTGGGGGCCAGCTCCGGGTCGGGCACCAGCCGGGCGATCCGGCCGTTCTCCCAGCTGCCCTGGTCCTCGCCCTTGGCGGCGATCGAGCAGAACAGCCGGAACGCCTGGTCGTCGTCGTGGATCTCCTGGAACAGACTGCGGGCCGACAGCATGGTGACCTACCCTCGCGCGGGAGCCGGGATCTTCCGCTCCAGTCAAGGCACCCCGACTCCCCCGGGCAACAGCTCGGCCGGACGGCTGCGCCGGACGAAGGACGCCCGTACCGGACGAAGGACGCCCGTGCCGCACCCGGGCTAGGTTCTGTCCGTGCGATCATGAGCGGAGCCAGATAACCAGGGCGGCGGCCGTGACGGTGCCGAGGAAGACGTACACGCGCTTGTCGTACCTGGTCGCGACGGCACGGAAGTTCTTCAACTTGTTGATCGCG